>DASUOY010000335.1:0-6179 GCA_036276395.1 Pseudomonas sp. | reverse complement strand
ACGGTCGCCGCCAGGTGCCAGGCAACACCCAGGGCAACTGGCCGGACACTACGCGGCACGGGGCCGGCGACTCAATTCCACCTCTAGCCAAGTGTGCGATTAACGCACACTGCTTGCGCCCCCAGTCTAATGAAACAGCCTGGTGCTTAGCTCTTGGCTGGCCTCCAGCAACACCGGCAGGTAGCGCGACTCCAGCTCCTGGCGCGACACGCGGCTGACATGGGTGCCGACATTGAGGGCGGCCAGCACCTGGCCGGCGGAATCCTTCAGCGGCACGGCCACTGAACGCAAGCCGATCTCCAGCTCCTGGTCGATGATCACCCAGCCCTGCTGGCGAATCTCCTCGATATTGGCGCGCAGGCCTTCGACCGTATGGAGGGTGCGGCTGGTCTTTACCTGCAGGTCGGCGTGTTGCAGGTAGTCGTCCAGGGCCAGGTCATCCAGACCGGCGAGCAGGATGCGGCCCATGGAGGTGCAGTAGGCCGGCAGCCGGCTGCCGACGCTGAGGTCCACCGAGATCAAGCGCTGCGGGGTGGCCGAACGGGCGATATAGAGGATCTCGTCGCCCTCCAGGGTGGCCATGGAACAGGCCTCGTGCAGCTGCTCGCTGAGGCGGTCGAGAATCGGCTGGGCGGTGACCGCCAGCGGTGTCGACGACAGATAGGCGTGACCCAGGGTCAGCACCTTGGGCAGCAGCGAATAGGTGCGCCCGTCGGTGGTGGCGTAGCCCAGTTTGATCAGGGTGTGCAGGCAGCGGCGCACGGCGGCGCGGGGAATCTCGGTGCGGTGGCTGATCTGGGCGATGGTCAGGTGGCGCTTGCGCTCCTGGAAGGCGTGGATCACCGCCAGGCCACGGGCCAGGGAGGTCATAAAGTTCGGATCGCCGGTCAGCGCCTCGATGCGCTTGGCCGGCGAGGCCACGATAGGCGGCGCCAGGGTCGACAGCGGCAGGCGGGGTTCTTCGCTCATGGTGATTGTCCTGTGCATGGCTCCGCGGGGGACAGTGCTGCGAAGCCTTGCGCGATTATCGAACCATGGTTCGATAATCGCAATTGCCTAGGGAATCAGCAATTCGCGGCGGCCGTCCAAATGCTCGATGCGCGTCCCCGGCAGCTGGAAGCGCTGCTCCGCGCGGTAGTCGTAGAGCGCGCGCGCCGCCGCGATCTGACTCATATCCAGTTCGAGCACATGCCGGCACTCCTGCTCTCCAGCCTCGAACAGGCGCCGGCCGAATGGGTCGACCACGGCGCTGCCGCCGGCGTAGACCTCGCCGCCGTCCTCACCGACCCGGTTCACCACCACGGCGAACAGCTGATTCTCCAGCGCCCTGGCCGCGATCGAGGTGTGATGCACATGGCCGTAGGGATGCATATTGCCGTCGCTGACCAGGATCAGCTCGGCGCCGAGCGCCGCCAGGGCCCGCGCGCTTTCCGGGAACTCGGTGTCGTAACAGATCAACAAGCCGATGCGCACTCCGCGCCACTCCAGGGTGGCGTAACGGTCGCCAGGTAGCACCAGGCCGGGCTCGGAAATCCACAGATGGGTCTTGCGGTAGTGCAGCGCCAGGCCATCGGGGGTGATAAACAGGCTGGTGTTGTAGTAGCGCCCGCCATCGTTCTCGATCAACCCGGCGACCACCGCGACATCGCGCTCGCGCGCGGCCTGGATAAGCGCACGCACGCTGGGTCCGTCGAGGGGCTCGGCCAGCTCGGCGATATTCTGCCGGTTGAGAAAACCGCTGATCTGCGCCTCGGGAAATACCACGATATCGGTACCAGGCGCACAGCTGGCAATGGCCGCCAGCGTGCGTTGCAGGTTATAGGCGACGTCGCCATCGCGCCCCGCCAACTGTACGAGTTCAAGTTTCATTGTCAGACCTTATCGATGAGCAGAATCCCGGCCAGGAAACCAGTGACGTTTGCCAAAGGCCAGGCAAGTATGGATTTCCCTGAGATTTTTCCTATCACGCTGAATGAGTAACCCCAGAGGGGTAGATGCACGGGGCTGACCATGCGGAATGTGGCCTGGCACCCGCAAGCGAGAGAGCGTGACCTTATCTGTTCAGGGACTGGTCGACGGGAAATGCGGGGAATTCGGATCCCTTGGAAGAATGGCTCAATACGGCACAGTGACTTCGCCACTGTTTCGACAATCAGCCCGCACGCAGCGCCCTGATCAACTCCGGTTAACGACCAGGATTTTGCACAGTTGCACCAAGGACTGCGGGGCTTGCGTACTGCCTCGCTCGTAGCGAGAAAGCGCATTAAGCCCAGCGCCTAGCTACTCGGCAGCCTCGCGCTGGCTCAACACCCTTGGTACGGTTCGTCAGGCCTTGGGAGTCGCCATGCCGGAGAGAATCAAGCCAGAAGTCAGGCGAACCTGTTTGCGGTGAGTCTCGAGGTCGAGCGGGTCGCTGCTGGTCAGGCGCAGCATCTGCAGATGCGAGTAATCGTTGAGCAGGAACGCGGCAAGGTCGACATCCAGATCGGCGCGCAGTTTGCCCGCGGCTTGCAGATCGCGCAGCAGGCCGGCAATTTCCCCGCGGAGGATGTCATTCATGCGCCGATAGCTGTCAGGCAGGCCGTTGTGTCCGCCGCCAAGCACGTGTAGCAGCAGCTCGCGCCAAATGGGTGCCGGCAACATGGCCAGGGCCTGATCCACCAGAACCTTTTCCAGGTAGCACAGGGCATCGAGCGGGTCGTCCATCTCGGCAATGTGCTCGCGTGCCTCTCTCAAGGCGCGTTCATCGCCTTTCTGCAGCATCTCCAGCAGGATTTCCTGTTTCGAACCGAAATACTTAAACACCGTTGGCGCGGACACGCCGGCTTCCTGAGCGATCTGCTCGATGGTGGTGTTCTGGAAGCCCTGGCGCTCGAACAACGCCACTCCAGCCGCGCTGATGGCCTGCCGACGCATCGCTTTCTGCCGTTCCCGAAGACCGCTCACTGCTTATCCCTGTTGGTTGCCGCTGTTGTGCGTGGAGCATAACGGCTAGCGCTTTGCAGAGAAAATATTTTATTGACTAAAATATTTAATGTGATTAATTTTTTACTCACATCTGCCGCGTGCAGAGCATCTCTCCGGATTGACGCTTTATGACACTCAGCCCTAATTCTCCCGCCGCCCTGCAGTTGGGCCGACACTACGCCGATGCCCACGAAGCGCTGCTCGCCGGGCCGCGCCACCACAGCCTTATGGCCGGTTTTCCGCCTCCCGAAGCGCAGCGCGTGACGTGGCACAACTGGATGAGCCCGCCGTTCAATAAATGGGGCTTCCGTCATCTGGGCCGCCTGCGTCCGAGCATTTCCGTCGCCGCTGGTACAGGCCCAGTGGATGTACTGCCACAAGCACTCTGCGACCTCGATGACTTCAGCTTCGAGAGCGTGTGTGGGCTGTCCGTGCGCCTCGACGAACATCTGCAGGCCAGCCACACCGATGCCTTTCTCGTCCTGCACCGGGGCCAGATAAAGTACGAGCGCTACTTCAACGGCCAGACGCAGAATGACCGGCACATCATGTTCTCGGTCACCAAATCGCTGATCGGTGTGCTGGCCGAGCAGCTGATTTGCGACGGCGTGCTGAATCCCACGTTGTTGGCCAGCCACTACGTGCCCGAATTCGCGGGTAGTGCCTTTGCCGATGCGACCGTGCGCCAACTGCTGGATATGGCCGTGAGCATCGAATACACCGAGCGCTACGACGATCCGGCCTCGGAGAGCTCGCAGTTCGGTTACGCCTGCGGCTTTCAGCCGGCGCCTGCGGCTTACAGCCAGTACGCCTCGCTCTACCAGTACCTGCCAACGTTGCGTAAACGCGGCGAACACGGCGGTTTCTTCCACTACGTGACTGCCACCACCGAGGCCCTGGCCTGGGTGATGGAGCGGGCCAGCGGAGTGGCCTGCCCCGAGTTGCTTGCCCGCGTATGGGGGCAGATCGGTTGCCAGCGCGACGGTTACTTTATGGCCGACCCATGGGGCCGGGGTGTCGCCGGGGCAGGTTTCAGTGCCACCGCGCGCGACATCGCGCGCTTCGGCCTGCTGCTGGCCAACCGTGGGCAGTACCAGGGTCGCGAGCTGATTGATCCGCGCGCCATCGACGCCATCGCCCAGGGTGCTGATCCGGCGATCTACGCGGCCAACCAGGAGTTCAGCGAATGGACCCCCGGCGCGTCATACCGCAGCCAGTGGTACGTATTCAACGACCACAGCCAGGCCCTGATGGCGTGCGGTATCAGCGGTCAGTACCTGTTCGTCGACCGCGATGCCGAGGTGGTGATCGTCAAGCAATCCTCGCTGCCGCAAGCCATCAGCGTCTTCGATCCCGACAACGTGCGTGCCTTGCGCGCCCTGGCCCGCCACTTCGCTGGCTGAGTAACCGAGCCGATCCCACAAGACAAACCCTTGGCAGGCCCAGTGCCTGCCAGCCCTAAGCCGGCGACGGTTGTCGCCCTCCAACTGCCCTGTAACACAACAACAACCATCCAGGAGCAATTTATGATGCGATCACGTCTTACCCCCTCATTTCTCATAGCGTTAGCCTTGGGCAGCCCCCATGCCCTGGCTGGCTATACCTTTCAGGAAGGCGAGTTCTCCGGCGAGGTCAACCTCACGGCTGGTGGTGCTTACATCTCCACGCGCAACGTTAACTTCGGCGTTGGCCGGGTCGACATGCGCAGCGGCGAGAACACCGGCACCCACGCCGACTGGCAGGAGGCCTATGTCAAGCCGGCGGTCACGTTCAACTATGGGCTGAACCCGGACTTCGACCTGCTCGCCAGCGGCTCGCTGGTGGCAGCGAGCACCTTTGGCGACGGCGATGCCGGCGGCTTCAGCCGCGGCAGCGACGACCGCGTATCGGTAGAAGAGGCTTATGCAGGCTTGCGCGCTGGCGAGTGGCGCTTCACCGCCGGCCGCCAGAATTACATGATTGGCAATGGCTTTATCGTCATGGACGGCAACCTCGACTTCCTTGACGACGGTGCCTTCTGGTTGGCCCCGCGCACCGCGTTCCGTGACTCCGCCGTACTCGCCTGGGGGCGCGACGCCCTGTCCATGCAGGCCTTCAGCCTGCGCACCGACGATCATCTGGGTGACTACCGCATGACCGGCGTGAACCTGGATTACGAGTTGCCTACGGTTGCAACCCTGGGTGCAATGGCGATGAAACTCGACTCCGAGGATCGCGCCGCCAATGCCGCTATGCCGCGTGAAGGCATGGAGGTCTATAACCTGCGAGCGCTCAACGCCAAACTGCCTGGCCTGCCCAACCTGACCCTTAATGCCGAATATGCAATGCAGGGCGGCCAGGGCGACGGGGTCGAGTACGACGCCACTGCCTGGTACGCCAAGGCCGAATACGCCTTCACCGACCTCCCCCTGCAGCCGGTGCTCGGTTACCGCTATGCCTACTTCTCCGGTGACGAAAACCTGGGCGACAACAAGCGCGAGTCCTGGGACCCACTGAGCAAGGGTTTTATCGACTGGGGCACCTGGCTGGTCGGCGATGTGGTCGGCAACTACCTGCTGAACAACAGTAACCAGAGCGTACACACCTGGTCGTTGAAAACCCAACTCCACCCCACGCTGACCCTGGGGGCCATGCACTACCAGTTCTCCCTCGACGAAAAGAATCTTTTTGGCGCTCCGGTTAATGACCGCCGCTTTGCCGACGAGAGCGTGATTTACCTCGACTGGGCAGCGACACCGAGCCTGTTCACCTCGATCGCCTACAACTGGGTACAGCCCAAAGCGGCGGCCAAGCAACTGCTGGCTGACAAGGATTTCTCCGCTGTTGAAATGTATTTCACTTACCGTTACTGACATATCTGCACCAGTAGCAACTGGTGCCCAGGAGTCCAAGATGAATTCTGTAGTGCGCAGCATGGCGGCCGCACTCGCCGTCACCCTGATGAGTAGCCCGGTGTTCGCTGAACAACGGACCGTGCGGATCTACAACTGGCTGGAGTACCTGCCTAGCGAGATCCTCAAGGATTTCGAGGCCGAAACCGGTATTCGCCCCATTTACGATGTGTTTGACAGCATTGAAATGCTCGAATCCAAGTTACTGACGGGTAATTCGGGATATGACGTGGTGTTTCCCAGTACTGCCAACTTGGGTAAGTTCATTCAGGCCGGTACCTTCGAACCTCTCGACCGCAGCCAGCTGAAAAACTGGTCCCA
>DASUOY010000334.1:0-2176 GCA_036276395.1 Pseudomonas sp. | reverse complement strand
GCTACGGCAGCACGGGACTTGATCATGATCGCTCTCCAGCGGATTCAACGGTAGCGCAGAGTGTAGATCAGTGCCCCACATAGATAATCCAGCAAGAAACAAAACATTCTTGCTATATAGGGATAATCAGTTTTCGCTAAGGATGCCCCCCCATGAATCGCTGGGAAGGCCTTGACGAATTTGTCGCGGTCGCCGAATGTGGCCAATTCACTGCCGCCGCCGAACGCCTGAGCCTGTCGTCATCCCAGGTCAGCCGGCAGATCGCGCGCCTGGAAGAGCGCCTGCAAACCCGCCTGTTCTACCGCAGCACCCGCCGCGTGGCGCTGACCGAGGCCGGGCAGACCTTTCTGCAGCATTGCCAGCGCCTGCAGGATGCCCGCGAGGAGGCGCTACGCGCAGTGGGCGATCTGGGCAGCGAGCCCAAGGGCCTGCTGCGCATGACCTGTGCGGTGGCCTATGGCGAACGCTTTATCGTGCCGCTGGTGACCGACTTTATGTGCCGCCACCCGCAGCTGCGCGTCGATATAGAACTGAGCAACCGTACCCTCGATCTGCTGCACGAGGGACTCGACCTGGCCATCCGCCTAGGCCGCCTGCAGGAGTCACGACTGGTGGCCACCCGCCTGGCGCCTCGGCAGATGTACCTGTGCGCGGCGCCGGACTATCTGCAGCGCTACGGTCGCCCGCATTCACTGTCCGAGCTCGGTCGGCACAATTGCCTGGTCGGCAGCACGGAGGTGTGGAATTTTCAGCTCGATGGCCGCGAAACCGCGCTGCGGGTGCAGGGCAACTGGCGCTGCAACAGCGGTCAGGCCGTGCTGGAAGCCGCCTTGCGCGGCCTTGGGTTGTGCCAGTTGCCGGACTACTATGTATTGGAGCATTTGCGCAGTGGCGCCCTGGTGTCCTTGCTCGATAGCCAGCAGCCACCGAACACTGCGGTGTGGGCGCTCTACCCGCAACAACGGCACCTGTCGCCCAAGGTTCGCCAATTAGTCGAGTTTCTCAAGCAGGGCCTGGCCCTGCGCGGCGAGTACCGCCCGTAACAACCTGGCGCAGCCACAGGAGAGCCCATAAGCCAACGACGCGTTCGACGAGCAGGCTTAAGCATTGCCTTGATCCGGCTCACCCTCAGCCCGCAAGAGAGGAAACCGCTATGCAAGTACTGGTAAGCAGTGACCACCATATCGAAGCTTCGCGCGATTTTATGAGCAACATCAGCAAACGCGTCGAGGAGAAGATCAAGCGCTTCGAGGATCACCTGACCCGCGTCGAAGTCCATCTCAGCGATGAACACGCCCACAAGGGTGGCGCCCAGGATAAACGCTGCCTGATCGAAGCACGGCAGAAAGGCCGCGAGCCGCTGTCGGTTTCACACAATGCCGACCACCTGGAAAAGGCCATCGAGGGCGCCATCAGCAAGCTGAGCACGGTATTGGAGCGCGATATCAGCAAGACCCGCCCGCACTGAAACCGCCCCCACTGCCCGTCCGGTGCAAAGCCGGACGGTCAGCTTTGCGCCTGCCACAACCTGGCCAGACTCAGCAGATCTTCCGGGCGAGTCACTTTGAGGTTATCCCCGCGCCCCTCGATCAAGCGTGGCGAGCGTCCCATCCACTCCAGGGCCGATGCCTCATCGGTGATAGTCGCCCCGGCCAGCAGGGCATCGCCCAGGGCCTGTTGCAACTCGGCCAGACGGAACATCTGCGGCGTATAGGCTTGCCAGATCAGCGCACGATCAACGGTTTCCAGCACCCGCCCATCGCTACCGACACGCTTGAGGGTATCGCGCGCCGGCACCGCCAGCAGGCCGCCCACGGGGTCGTCCGCAAGCTCCGCAAGCAGCAGATCCAGATCCGTACGCGCCAAGTTGGGCCGCGCCGCATCATGCACCAGCACCCAATCACGGGCCTGCGCGCCCAGTTCACCCAGGCGGCGCAAACCGCCGAGCACCGAATCGGCGCGCTCGCGACCGCCTGTGGCGCGCTGAATACGTGGGTCACGGGCACACGTCAGGTGCGGCCAATAAGGGTCATCCGCGGCCAGGCTGACCACTACCCCGAGCAACTGCGGGTGATCGAGGAAGCAGGCCAGGGTATGTTCGATAATGGTTTGGCCGGCCAACTCCAGGTATTGCTTGGGGCGGTCGGCAGCCATGCGACTGCCCACGCCGGCAGCC
>DASUOY010000333.1:0-4924 GCA_036276395.1 Pseudomonas sp. | reverse complement strand
GCGCAGATGGGCGTATCCATGCAGGACCTCGGCCTGACCCTGGCCAGCCTGCTCGGCGAAGGCGAGATCAACCGCTTCACCATCGACGGGCGCAGCTACAAGGTGATAGCCCAGGTCGAGCGCGCCTACCGCGACAACCCGGGCTGGCTTGGCAGTTACTACGTGAAGAGCGAAAGCGGCGCCATGTTGCCGCTGTCGACCCTGATCAAGGTCAGTGACCGCGCCCGCCCGACCCAGCTCAACCAGTTCCAGCAGCTCAACTCGGCGATCATCCAGGGCGTGGCCATCGTCAGCATGGGCGAAGCCATCGCCACCCTGGAGCAGATCATGCAGGAGGAGGCCCCCGCCGGCTTCGCCTACGACTATGCCGGGGCGGCGCGCCAGTACGTGCAGGAAGGCAGTGCGCTGTACCTGACCTTCGGCCTGGCCCTGGCGCTGATCTTCCTGGTGCTGGCGGCGCAGTTCGAGAGCTTCCGTGACCCGCTGGTGATCCTGGTCACGGTGCCGCTGTCGATCTGCGGCGCGCTGATCCCGCTGTTTCTCGGTTTCTCCAGCATGAACATCTACACCCAGGTGGGCCTGGTGACGCTGATCGGCCTGATCACCAAGCACGGCATCCTGATCGTCGAATTCGCCAACCAACTGCGCCGCGACAAGGGCCTGTCACGCCGCGAGGCGGTCGAGGAAGCCGCCTCGATCCGCCTGCGCCCGGTATTGATGACCACCGCGGCCATGGTCTTCGGCATGGTGCCGCTGATCCTGGCCAGCGGCGCCGGCGCGGTCAGCCGTTTCGACATCGGCCTGGTGATCGCCACCGGCATGTCGATCGGCACCCTGTTCACCCTGTTCGTGCTGCCCTGCGTCTACAGCCTGCTGGCCCAGCCGGATGCGCAAACCAAGCCGCACGCGGTGCACACCTGAGCCCTGCTAGAAACTAAAAAGCCCTGCACTTGCAGGGCTTTTTACTGATGGCAATCACACCGACTTAACCCTGTGGCCGCATGCCCTGGGACAGACCGAACAAGAACAACAGCAGGTCCTTGTCCGGGCGCGCGGCCGGTTCTGATCGCAGCTTGGGCGGATGAAAGCTGGCCGCCTGCTCACTCTGATGAATAACCTGGGTACCCGGCTCATGCCAGGCCGCCGCCGCTAACGAGGCCACGCTAAGCGCAGCAACAAGGAACAAACCTCGAGCGATTTCTAACTTCATCACTGCAACCTCTTGATAGCGCTGCCAAACGCTGTCTTTACACCCTAGATCACTGATCAACCTATCGACGCTATTCGCGACAGGCGGTCGTTTTTTGCCGAAGCGTTCCGGCACCCGCAACTCAGGATCATCCCGATCGACAAGCAAAGGCTGCAGCCTTGTTTCGAGCCGCCCTGGCGCAGTTAGTTCAATAGCTTGGCGGTAGCAATACACCCGCCCGGTAACAACGCCTGGTCACTTAATTGCCCGTGGCCAGCCCGAAAACAGCGCGCCCGATCAATGGATTCAAAGGCCACAGGTGCCCGCGCAAAACCCGCCCGGCACCCAAGCAGTAACGCAAAGGCGCATGGCAGAGCACATCCAGGTGAGATCACAGCCAGTTGGCGGCCACGTTGCTGGCAAACAGCGTGGCGCATTGACAGGTTCCAGTCCGAGAACCTGAGGCAAACAAAGCAATTGGCGTACCGCTTTGTTGCGCGGAGAAGTTTATAACCCAGAAAAATGAAAACCCCGTGACAGGCACGGGGTTTTCTTTACCGCGTGCAAGCCGCCTGATGGCGGCCTGCGAGGGGCCGGGCTGGCTTACATCATGCCGCCCATGCCACCCATGCCGCCCATGTCTGGCATACCGCCAGCGGCCGGCTTGTCTTCAACCACTTCGGCGATCATCGCTTCGGTGGTGATCATCAGGCTGCCGATCGAAGCTGCAGCTTGCAGCGCCGAACGGGTGACCTTGGCCGGATCGAGAATACCCATCTCGATCATGTCGCCGTAGGTGTCGGTAGCGGCGTTGAAGCCGTAGTTGCCCGAACCCTGCTTGACCTTGTCGACCACTACGCTCGGCTCGCCGCCGGCGTTGGAAACGATCTGACGCAGCGGTGCTTCAACAGCACGACGCAGCAGAGCGATACCCACGTCCTGATCGGCGTTGTCGCCTTTCAGCTCGCTGATGGCCTGCAGAGCGCGCACCAGAGCCACGCCACCGCCAGGTACCACGCCTTCTTCAACGGCTGCGCGGGTCGCGTGCAGGGCGTCGTCAACGCGGGCTTTCTTCTCTTTCATTTCCACTTCGGTGCCGGCACCGACCTTGATCACGGCAACACCGCCAGCCAGTTTGGCCAGACGCTCTTGCAGCTTCTCTTTGTCGTAGTCGGAGGAAGTGTCTTCAACCTGCTTACGGATCTGCGCAACGCGGGCTTCGATATCAGCTTGAACACCAGCACCGTCGATGATGGTGGTGTTTTCCTTGCTCAGAACCACGCGCTTGGCATTACCCAGGTGCTCCAGGGTGGCGCTTTCCAGGCTCAGGCCGATCTCTTCGGAGATAACGGTACCGCCGGTCAGAACAGCGATGTCCTGCAGCATGGCCTTGCGACGGTCGCCGAAGCCCGGTGCCTTGACGGCAGCGACTTTGACGATGCCACGCATGTTGTTCACCACCAGAGTCGCCAGGGCTTCGCCTTCAACGTCTTCAGCCACGATCAGCAGCGGACGGCCGGACTTGGCCACAGCTTCGAGAACTGGCAGCAGTTCGCGGATGTTGGAGATCTTCTTGTCGACCAGCAGGATCAGCGGGCCGTCGAGCTCGGCCACCATGGTGTCCGGCTTGTTGATGAAGTACGGGGACAGGTAGCCACGGTCGAACTGCATGCCTTCAACAACCGACAGTTCGTTTTCCAGGCCCGAGCCTTCTTCAACGGTGATCACGCCTTCTTTACCGACTTTTTCCATGGCTTCGGCAATGATTTCGCCGATGGAGCTGTCGGAGTTAGCGGAGATCGAACCTACCTGAGCGATGGCCTTGGTGTCCGCGCACGGCTTGGACAGCTTCTTCAGCTCGGCAACGATGGCGATGGTCGCCTTGTCGATGCCGCGCTTGAGGTCCATCGGGTTCATGCCGGCAGCGACGGCTTTCAGGCCTTCGTTGACGATGGCTTGAGCCAGCACGGTGGCGGTGGTGGTGCCGTCGCCAGCGTCATCGTTGGCACGGGAGGCAACGTCTTTAACCAGCTGCGCGCCCATGTTCTCGAAGCGATCTTTCAGCTCGATTTCTTTGGCAACGGAAACGCCGTCCTTGGTGATGGTCGGAGCGCCGTAGCTCTTCTCGATGATCACGTTACGGCCTTTCGGGCCGAGGGTGGCTTTTACCGCGTCAGCCAGAACGTTGACACCGGTAAGCATTTTCTTGCGGGCGGAATCGCCGAATTTAACTTCTTTAGCAGCCATGATGGTTATTCCTTGATTCGTTCAAATAGAGCGGAATTCGTAGCGACGGGGCGCTGAAATCAACCTTCAACGACAGCGAGAATTTCGCTCTCGCTCATTACCAGCAGGTCTTCGCCGTCAACTTTGATGGTGTTGCTGCCGGAGTAAGGGCCAAACACCACTTTGTCGCCGACTTTAACGGCCAGAGCACGCACTTCACCGTTGTCCAGCACGCGGCCGGTACCTACGGCGACGATCTCGCCCTGGTTCGGCTTTTCAGCAGCGGAACCCGGCAGCACGATGCCACCAGCGGTTTTCTTTTCTTCTTCGCTGCGGCGGATTACGACGCGGTCATGCAGAGGACGAAGCTTCATTGTCGATCTCTCCCAATAGGTGGTTTACAGCGGCCGGTGTATGCACCGGCGGGTTAGCAAAGTCCGGCGGGGCCGGTAGCGCTACGCCAGGCGCAGCGCTGAAGTCTGATCTGCCGAAACCGGCAGAAACCTTGCGGTGACTGCTACATAAGGGCGAGCAAGGTGATTTCAAGGGCAGTCGTTGATTTTTTTCTACACTTACCGCCGACTGAAGCAGACCTAGGCGAGCAGTCGGGGCACGGCAAAAATCAGTCGCGACGCTCGTATTCGCCTTCGAGCACATTCGGGCGGACTTGCCCTGAGCGCGCGGCCTGGTCGTCGAAAAAGGCGCGCTGACGCATGGCCTGTTCGGCGGCGCGCAGGCGCACCTTGTTGACCAGCAAACGGCGGGTGAAGGGAATCAAACAGAACAGGCCGAAGATGTCGCTGATAAAGCCCGGCAACAGCAGCAGGCCACCGCCCACGGCGATCAGCAGGCCTTCGAGCATTTCCTGCTCCGGCAACTCGCCACGAGCCAAACGCTCGCGGGCCCGCCAGGCGGTGGCAACCCCGGCCACACGCAGCAAAATGCTGCCGAGAATGGCCGTGCCGATGACCAGCAACAGAGTGGGCAACAGGCCAATGGCGCTGCCCACCTGAATCAGCAGGGCCAGTTCAAGCAACGGAAACAGCAAAAACAAAAACAGAAAAGCACGCATTAACGGTTCCTTAGCGGAAAAAAGACTTCCAGTAAGAGGGAAGTATGGGGTGTTGCGCTGAATTCAAGCTGAAGCCTGACCGTCGGTCGGCCAGACCTCGGCGCGGGCCAGCGCCACCAGGGCCTGACGCACCTCAAGCGGACTGTTGCAAGATGTTGGCAACGCCAGCCAATACAGGCCCTGACCGATACGCAGGTGAAAGCCTTCACTGTCGATGCCGACCAGCTCGGCCGGAGCATGCGCGGGCAGCCCCGCCAGTTCGACATAGTGGGCGATGGCGCGGCCATGGTCGCGGTTCATATGCTCAAGCATCTCGGCTTCGCTGACGCCAGCGAAGGGGTTGGCCAGCGCCACCTCTTCCAGCCAGTGAATGGCGCCAAAACCGCCGATATAACGCCAACGCACCGGTTCCAATTGCCAAAAGTCGAAATCATGCA
>DASUOY010000332.1:0-12047 GCA_036276395.1 Pseudomonas sp. | reverse complement strand
CGGGCTCGACCAACACCACCTTGCGCCCGGCCAGCTGCGCGGTCTGCACCACAAAGCTGACCAGATCACGCACCTGATCGACCTTGATGGCCTTGTCGGCCTCCTCCGGCTCGAGGACGTAATTGTCCGGATGGGTGCCGGCCGCCAACAGATGACAGGACTTACACTGACCGCAGGCATCCAGGCCATCAGGCCGCTGGCACAACAGGCGCGCCATCAGGCGCTCGGCCAGGGCGCGCTTGCCGATGCCCGCCGGGCCGTGCAGCAGATAGGCATGGGCATGCTGGGCGCGCCCGGCCAGTTGCTGCCAAAGTGATTCCTGCCAGGGATAGGCCTCAGCCACGTTGCAATTCCAGCAGTTCGGGCAGCAGAGCATCCAAGGCCTGCTGCACCTCGCTCAGGGAGCGTGCGGCATCCACTATGCGATAGCGCTGCGGCTGCTCACCGGCACGGCGCAAATAGGTCTGGCGCACGGCCTCGAAGAAGGCCTGGCCCTCCTGCTCGAACCTGTCCAGACGGCCACGAGCCGCCGCACGGGCCAGCCCTACTTCCACCGGCAGGTCGAACACCAGGGTGAGGTCGGGACGCAGCCCGCCCTGCACGAAGTCCTCCAGTACGGCAATACGCGCCTCCGACAGGCCGCGGCCGCCACCCTGGTAGGCATAGGTGGCATCGGTAAACCGATCACAGAGCACCACGCAGCCACGCGCCAATGCCGGGCGAATAACCTGAGCCAGGTGCTGGGCCCGCGCCGCGAACACCAGGAGCAGTTCGGTATCGCTGGCCATGGTCTCGTCGCTGGGGGCCAGCAACAATTCGCGAATCCGTTCGGCCAAGGGCGTGCCGCCTGGCTCGCGGGTCAGCAGCACCTCGATACCCTGGGCGCGCAGACGCTCGGCCAGATACTCTCGGTTGGTACTCTTGCCCGCGCCTTCTGGACCTTCCAGGGTGATAAACAAACCGCTCACAGGCTGTCCTTACTCATTGTTGGGCGCTATTTATTAGGCGCCATGGGGGCCGGACTGGAACGATAGTCCTCACGCCGCTTGAGTTGATACTCGCGCACCGCCTGGTTGTGCTGCTCCAGGGTGCTGGAAAACACATGGCTGCCATCACCCCGGGCGACAAAGTACAGGCTGCTGCCCGCCACCGGGTTCAGCGCCGCGTGGATGGCCTCACGGCCGACCAGGGCTATGGGGGTCGGCGGCATACCGTCGATGGTGTAGGTGTTATAGGCCGTAGGCTCGCGCAGATCGGCGCGGGTGATTCTACCGTTGTAACGCTCACCCATGCCGTAGATCACGGTCGGATCGGTCTGCAGACGCATGCCGATACGCAGCCGGCGCACGAATACGCCGGCAATCTCGCCGCGCTCCTCGGGCACGCCGGTTTCCTTCTCGATCATCGAGGCCATGATCAGGGCCTCGTAGGGGTCCTTGTAGGGCAAGCCTGCGGCGCGTTGCGCCCACTCCTCGGCCAGCACTTGCTCCAGCCGCGCATGCGCCTGCTTGAGCAGATCGAGGTCGCTCATGCCGCGAACAAAACTGTAGGTATCGGGAAAGAAGCGGCCCTCTGGATTGAGGCCCGGCAAACCGAGGCGCGCCATCAGCTGCGCATCGCTCAGGTCGGCCAGCTGCTGGTCCAGGCGAGTTTCCCGCGCCAAGGCCGTGCGCAGCTGGCGAAAGTTCCAGCCCTCGACCAGCGTCAGGTTGTATTGCAGCACCTCGCCGCGCAACCACAAGCCGAGCATGTCGATCGCCCGCAGGCCCGGGGTCAGGCGATACTCGCCACTGTGCAGCGGCTTGTTGCGCAGATTGAAGCGCCAGTACAGACGCAACCACACGGCGCTATCGAGCACACCATCGGTTTGCAAGCGATTGAGCACGCCGCCCGGGGTGGCACCTACCGGCACCTCGACCAAGTATTCCTCGGTCAGATTCAGCGGCTGCTGCAAGGCCGTATGCTGCTGCCAGGCGACAAAAGCCACCAGCAAACCGGCCAGCAGTACGCCACACTCCAGCAGCAGCAATATTTTGCGTATCACGAATCAGCAGTCCAATAGATCGCGGGCAATAACTTGCAGTTTACGGGTGAGCGGGCCGACCGGCCAGTCATGCGCTTGCAGCGCACGCACCGGCCAGATGCCGTAGAGACTGTTGCACAGAAAAACCTCATCGGCCGCGAGCAACTCGGCGTAACTGAGATCTCGCACCTGGCATTCGATGCCAAGGGCCTGAGCCTGGGCCAACAACTCGGCACGCATTACCCCGGCCACGCCACAGCGCGACAGATCCGCTGTCACCAGCACACCGCCCTTGGCGATAAACAGGTTGCTGTAGACCGCTTCAATCACCCGCCCTGTCGCATCCAGCATCAGCCCTTCGGCATGCTCGGCGTCTTGCCATTCGCCGCGCGCCATCACCTGCTCCAGACGGTTGAGGTGTTTCAGGCCAGCCAGCATGGGTTGCTCGGCCAGGCGCGTCGCGCAAGGGAACAGTCGTACGCCTTGCTCGGCATTAAGCAGCGGATAACTTGGTTTGGCGCCGCCCTGCAGAATGCGCCGCGGCTGCGCAGGCAACGGTGGCGCATAACCGCGCAAACCGTCGCCGCGAGTGACAATCAACTTGGCCACACCATCACCCAGCTGCCGGCTGAACGCCAGCAGTTCTGCCCTTAGCAGGGCCATGTCCAGGGGCATGTGCAGGCGCGCACAGCCTTCGGCCAAACGCGCCAGATGGCGATCCAACAGCGAAGCCTGGCCGGCCGTAACGGCGATGGTCTCAAACAGACCATCACCATAGGCCAAACCACGATCCTTGACGGACAGCAGCTCGGCCGGCTGGCCGTCGACCCAGCTCAGCATCAACCGGCGAACCGGCGGAACACCAGCGAGCCGTTAGTGCCACCGAAACCGAAGGAGTTGGACAGCGCCACCTCGATCGGCATGGCCTTGGCCTGGTGCGCGACGAAGTCGAGATCGCAGCCCTCATCCGGCTCGTCCAGGTTGATGGTCGGCGGCGCAACCTGATCTCGCAGGGCCAGAATACTGAAGATCGCCTCCACCGCACCGGCAGCGCCGAGCAGGTGACCGGTCATGGATTTGGTCGAGCTGACGGCCAATTTATAGGCATGCTCGCCGAACACCGACTTCAGCGCCGCCACTTCGGCCTTGTCGCCCGCAGGCGTCGAGGTGCCGTGGGCATTGACGTACTGCACCTGGTCGACATTCAAGCCGGCATCACGCAAGGCATTGGCCATGCAGCGCGCGGCACCCGCGCCATCTTCCGGCGGCGAAGTCATATGGTAGGCATCGCCACTCATACCAAAGCCAATCAGCTCGGCATAGATATGCGCGCCACGGGCCTTGGCATGCTCCAACTCTTCCAGCACCAGGGCACCGGCGCCATCGGACAGAACGAAGCCGTCGCGGCCCTTGTCCCACGGGCGACTGGCCCTAGTCGGCTCGTCATTGCGCGTGGACAGTGCCCGCGCCGCGCCAAAACCACCCATACCCAGACCGCACGCGGCCATCTCGGCGCCGCCTGCGACCATCACATCAGCTTCGCCGTAGGCAATATTGCGCGCCGCCATGCCGATGCAGTGAGTACCGGTGGTACAGGCCGTGGCAATGGCGTAGTTGGGCCCCTGCAAGCCAAGATGGATCGACAGGAAGCCGGAAATCATATTGATGATCGAGCCGGGCACGAAGAACGGCGAAATGCGCCGCGGACCCTGCTCATGCAAGGATTTGCAGTTGTTCTCGATATTGGTCAGGCCGCCGATACCGGAGCCCATGGCCACACCGATGCGCTCGCGATTGGCATCGGTCACTTCCAGCCCGGAGTTGCGCACCGCCTGGAAACTGGCGGCCAGCCCGTACTGGATAAACAGATCAAGCTTGCGCGCCTCTTTGGCGGACAAGTATTCCTCGACATTGAAACCCTTGACCGCACCACCAAAGCGCGTGGAAAAAGCAGAAAGGTCCATATGCTCAAGCAGACCGATACCACTGCGGCCGGCCAAAATGCCCTGCCAGCTGCTCGGCACATCGTTACCCAGCGGCGACAACATGCCCATACCGGTAACCACGACGCGTCTACGCGACACAGCAATCTCCTCTTGTTAATTCAACGCTTGGAATGCGCTTAAAGAAAAGCCGCACGCCTGATAAGGGAGTGCGGCTTTTCCTGGTCGGGAACCGACGATTACGTCTTACGCGTGAGCGGTAACGTAGTCGATGGCTTCCTGAACGGTGGTGATCTTCTCGGCTTGTTCGTCCGGGATTTCGGTCTCGAATTCTTCTTCGAGAGCCATCACCAGCTCAACGGTGTCAAGAGAGTCGGCACCCAGGTCTTCAACGAAGGAAGCGCTGTTGGTTACTTCTTCTTCTTTAACGCCCAGTTGCTCGGCAACGATTTTCTTGACGCGTTCTTCGATGGTGCTCATACCTTGTTCTCACTCCTAATGGGACAAATCCAGGCCACTAATTCTGCGGCCAAGTGTATAGAAAGGGTTTTTAGCATTTCAAGCGCAATGCTGGGGGGCCCCCAGGAACACTTCAACGACCTGTCTATAAACCTGTTGCAGCTTTATAACGGATTTTAGACAGCATCTATGACAGTTTTCTGAAGGCATCCGTCACATTTAACTCATGTACATCCCGCCATTCACAGGGATAGTAGCGCCTGTGACGTAAGCGGCGCCATCAGAAGCGAGGAAAGCGACCACTTTCGCGATCTCTTCGGCCTGCCCCAAACGGCCCAGCGGAATCTGGGTAAGCAGCGCTTCGCGCTGAGCGTCCGGCAGCTCACGGGTCATATCGGTGTCGATAAAGCCCGGCGCGACGGCATTCACGGTAATAGCTCGCGAGCCCACTTCACGGGCCAGCGCACGGCCAAAACCTTCCAGCCCGGCCTTGGCCGCAGCATAGTTGACCTGCCCGGCGTTGCCCATGGCACCCACCACCGAACCGATATTGATGATGCGCCCGTAACGTGCCTTGGTCATGCCACGCAGCACCGCCTTGGTCAGCCGATAGAGGCTGCTCAGGTTGGTATTGATGACATCGAACCACTCGTCGTCTTTCATTCGCAGCATCAGGTTATCGCGAGTGATACCGGCGTTATTGACCAGGATCAGCGGCTGACCCAGATGTTGCTGGATATGCTCAAGGGTAGAGGCTACCGACTCGTCGTTGCCGACATCCAGCACCAGGCCGGCGCCTTCGATGCCATTGGCCTTGAGGGTTTCAGCGATGCGCTCAGCACCCGAAGCGGTGGTCGCGGTACCGATAACCACAGCGCCTTGACGACCCAGTTCCAGGGCAATTGCCTGGCCAATACCGCGACTGGCGCCAGTGACCAGAGCAACCTTACCTTGCAGACTCATAGTGTTTCTCCTTAATCAGACCAGGGCTGCACGCGCGGCAGCGAAGGCGTCCGGGGTATCCAGGTTATGGGTATTGATGCCTTTGACGCAGCGTTTGTTCAACCCTGAAAGAACCTTGCCAGGACCGCACTCAACCAGATCGGTGACGCCCTGCCCAGCCAGACAAACCATCGACTCGACCCAGCGCACAGGACTGTAGAGCTGTGCCAGCAGATCGCGCTTCAGACTCTCGAGATCGCTCACTACGGCGGCGCTGACGTTCTGCACCAAAGCGATCTGCGGGGCCTGCCAGGCAATCGCCGATACCGCCTCGGCGAAGCGCTCGGCTGCCGGGCGCATCAAGGCGCAATGCGACGGCACGCTGACCGGCAGCGGCATGGCACGCTTGGCGCCACGCGCCTTGCAGGCCTCGATAGCGCGAGCTACAGCGGCCGCACCACCGGCAATCACCACCTGGCCCGGGGCATTGAAGTTAACCGCGCTGACCACCTCACCCTGAGCCGCCTCGGCGCAAGCCGCCAGCACATCGGCATCTTCCAGGCCGAGAATGGCCGCCATGCCACCTTGACCAGCCGGCACGGCCTGCTGCATCAACTGCCCGCGGTGCTCGACCAGCTTGACCCCGGCCGCCAGCGACAGGCTACCGGCAGCCACCAGAGCGGAATACTCACCCAGGCTATGGCCGGCGACAAAGGCCGGACGCACGCCACCCTCGGCCAACCACAGGCGCCACAGCGCTACGGAAGCGGCGAGAATCGCGGGTTGGGTTTTATCGGTTTGATTGAGTTGCTCTTCCGGCCCCTGCTGGGTCAGGGCCCACAGATCGTAGCCCAGGGCGTCGGAGGCCTCGGCAAAGGTATCCAGAATCAGTGGCTGCTGAGCACCATGCTCAGCCAGCATCGTCAGGGACTGAGAACCCTGACCAGGGAAGACGAATGCGAGAGATGCAGACATGGAAACCCGTTCCTAATGGTCTTGATCGTCGAAATGCACGCCGGGCCAGGCCAGGCGCAACAAACTGACAGTTGGATGGCAGGCTGTCGCTTGCGGTCACATCTTTCAGTACCGGCTAAAGCAAGTGCTCGCCGAGTCGCCCATGCAGCCGATGCGGCAGATTTTCTTCAATCTCCGTCAAAGCCCGGCGAATGGCGCTTTTAAAGCCTTCTGGCCCAGCCGCGCCATGGCTTTTCACCACGATATTCTGCAAGCCAACAAAGCTCGCGCCATTATGCTGCGCGGGAGCCAGATCCTCGCGCAGACGGCGCAACAACGGCAGCGCGAGAAAGCCCACCAAACGCGCCAGCAGGCTGGACCGGAACAAGGCCTCGACCCGCTGCGCAATCATCGCCGCCAAGCCCTCACTGGACTTGAGCAGGATATTGCCGACAAAACCATCACAAACCACCACATCGGCTTCACCGCGATAGAGCCCATCGCCCTCGATAAAACCTATGTAATTAAGCCCCGCCGCTCCTTGCAGCAGGCTGGCAGCCAGCTTGACCTGCTGATTACCCTTGATTTCCTCGGTACCCACATTGAGCAGCGCCACCCGCGGCCTGACGACACCCAAGGCTTCAGCCGTCACCGAACCCATCACGGCAAACTGATAGAGATGCTCGGCACTGCAATCGACATTGGCCCCCAGATCGAGCAAATGACAATAGCCCGCCTGGGTCGGAATGGCCGTGACCATGGCGGGGCGATCGATACCCGGGAGGGTTTTCAGCACATAACGCGACAACGCCATCAGCGCACCGGTATTGCCGGCACTGACACAGGCCTGCGCCGCGCCACTGCGCAGCAGCTCCAAACTCACCCGCATCGACGAATCGGGCTTGCCGCGCAGCGCTTGCGCCGGACGCTCATCCATCGCAATGATTTGCCCGGCATGCACAACACGCAGGCGAGCGCGATCGACGCCAGGGTAGCGAGCAATCAGGGATTCGAGCAGAGAGGATTGGCCGACAAGGACCAGGTGCAACGAGGGGTACTCAGCCAAGCAAGCAATGCAGGCTGGAACAATGCAGTGGGGACAGAAGTCCCCACCCATTGCATCAATCGCGATGATCGGAGCGTACAAGGATTACTCGTCAGCGCCCTTGTCGATCACTTTACGACCACGGTAAACGCCTTCTGGCGATACGTGGTGACGCAGGTGAACTTCACCGGTGGTTTTCTCGACCGACAGGGTGCTGGCTTCGAGAGCATCGTGGGAACGACGCATATCACGGGCGGAACGGGATTTTTTGTTCTGCTGAACAGCCATAACTAATTAACTCCTAAACGTTTGGGTCACGCTTTAACTGCGCCAATACACTGAACGGGTTGGACCGCGTTACCTCGTCCTCGCTCGACTCGGGCTCTTCGAGGCCGGCCGGCTGCTGGCAATCTTTAGGGTCATGAGCCGGGACAATGGGCAAGGCGAGTAACAACTCCTCCTCAACCAACGCCAGCAGATCCAATGGGTCTTCACCCAACTCAAGCACGTCATAGCCTTGCGGCACTGACTGGGTATTCGCACCCTCTTTCACCACAGCGTAATCACACTCACTGCGGATCGGCAAAGTGACCAGCTCCAGACAACGCTGGCAAACCATCTTGACTTCGACCTCAAGCTCGCTGTGAAAAACTACAGCATTGCGCTCGTCGCGCTCGAAGAAGAACTTCGTACGCACCATGCCGTGATTATCGGCAAGCGGGCCGCAGAGTCGCTGCAAATCTGCCAGCTGCAGCTCACCTTCTAAGGTGGCGCCGCGATCGGCTAATTTGCGCGGATCAACGTGAGGTGGAATCGGGCCATTTGACATAGGCGGCGCATTTTAGGGATGCAACCCGCCGCTGTCAAAGGAAATTCGGCCTGGGCGACATTCGCCCTGCCCGCTAAAATCACCCACCACTCCAGCCTGCTATATAAAGGAAAACACCGTGCTGCCTTTGGTGCTCGCCTCAAGCTCCCCCTACAGGCGCGAACTGCTCGCCCGCCTACGCCTACCTTTCAGCTGTAGCGCCCCAGCCATCGATGAAAGCGCCCTACCCGGCGAAAGCGCCGAAACCCTGGTGCGCCGCCTATCCGAAGAAAAAGCCCGAGCGCTGAGCGACAGCTTCAGCAATCACCTGATTATCGGCTCGGACCAGGTCGCCGTGCTAAACGGCCAGATTATTGGTAAGCCGCACAATTTTGAGCGCGCCCGCGAACAACTACTGAAGGCCAGCGGCAATAGCGTGACATTTCTCACCGGCCTGTGCCTGCTCAATAGCGCGACAGGCCAACTACAAACCGACTGCATCCCCTTTACCGTGCATTTTCGCGAGCTCAGCGATGCGCAAATCAGCCGCTATCTGCACGCCGAACAGCCCTACGACTGCGCCGGCAGCTTTAAGGCCGAAGGCTTGGGCGTCAGCCTGTTTCGCGGCACCGAAGGCAGCGACAGCAACAGCCTGATAGGCCTACCTCTGATTCGCCTGGTGGACATGCTGCACGCCAGCGGCATAGACATCCCATAAACAAACAAGCCCGATCAATGACCGGGCTTGTTTAACACTCGCACTACTAGCGCAATGCCGGCCCCTGGAAGCCCATCCACAGGGCAATTCGCTCAGCCATGCTGGCACCCATGGTTTTCGCGAAGCGATCAAAGGGCGATTCCTGCACAGTGAAATCCACCAGTTCTTTCGCGCCTATCAGCTCGCGCGCCACATAACTGGTATTACCCAGCCCATCAATCAGACCCAACTGCAGCGCCTGCTCACCCGACCAGACCAGACCGGAAAAAAGCTCGGGATGCTCCTCAGACTTGAGCCGCTCACCACGCCCTTGCTTGACGCTATTGATAAACTGCCGATGAGTGGTCTCCAGTACGGTCTTCCAGAAACGCGCCTCTTCCTCCTTAGGCGGCTGGAATGGATCCAAGAACGCCTTGTGCTCGCCCGAGGTATAAACCCGGCGATCCACGCCCAACTTCTCCATCACCCCGACAAAACCAAAACCCGCCGCCGTCACACCGATGGAGCCCACCAGGCTGGCCTTGTCGGCATAGATCTCATCGGCCGCACTGGCGATGTAATAAGCGCCCGAAGCCCCCAGATCGGTGATCACCGCATACAGCTTGATCGCCGGATACTCGGCACGCAGACGACGGATCTCGTCATAGATATAGCCGGACTGCACCGGACTACCGCCCGGGCTGTTGATGCGCAGGACAACACCCTTGGTGTTGGCATCCTTAAAGGCCGCCCGCAGAGCACCGACTATATTGTCGGCACTGGCCGACTCCTGATCGGCGATCATGCCGCGCACCTCAACCAGCGCGGTATGACTACCATCGCCGCCCGCCCCCTGCGGCAAATGCAGCATGGGCGCGAAAAGCGCCAGGGCGACAAACAAATAGATAAAGGTCAGCAGCTTGAAGAATATCCCCCAACGCCGCGCACGCCGCTGCTCCTGCACACCGGCAAGCAGAGTTTTCTCCAGCAGCATCCAGCTCTTGCCATCACCATCGACCGCAGCCGATGCCTTCCATTCATCCGCCATGCACCCGCACCTCGACTGATTGCCCACTGACGCCCCGCCCAAGCCAGGCGCGCAATTCGGTAAAACATTCTATTGCCAGCGTCGGCTGACACTCACGCAGCGCCTGCAACGGCTGCGCGCCATAACCGACCGCCACACAATCCATGCCCGCACGCTGCGCCATCAACAGATCGAAGGACGAGTCCCCCACCATCAACGCCTGATCGGCAGCAACGCCGCTTTGCGCAAGAATCTCATGCAACATCAGCGGATCCGGCTTACTCGCCGTTTCATCGGCGCAGCGGCTGTAGTCGAAATAGTCCAGCCAACCACGATCAGCCAGCACGCGCTGCAAACCATGCCGCCCCTTACCGGTCGCCACCGCCAGGCGATAGCCCTCGGCACGAAACGCCTGCAACCCCTCGGCTACACCATAAAACAGCGGCGAAGGCTCAGACTCCAGCACCAGGTAATTCTCACTGTAACTGCGGCGCAAATGCTCCGCGCGCGCAGCATCAGCCAAGTCCGGATAGAGCACACGGATGGCCTCAGGCAAGCCCAGACCGATAATGCCGCGCACCTGCTCATCGGTGCAGCGCGGTAACTCACAGGCATCGGCAGCCATATGCATCGCCGCGACAATCCGACCGATGGAATCCACCAGCGTGCCATCCCAATCGAAGATCAGCAGCTGATAGCCACGCTCCTGACAGCCACGCATCTGAGAATCAGGCACCGAGACGCTCCAGGGTCCGCGCCCACATCTCATCGACCGGCGCTTCAAGCTTGAGCTGGCCACCCTCAGGCAGCGGCACGATCAACTCATAGGCATGCAGAAACAGGCGCTTGCCGCCCAGATCGCGGATCTCCTTGGTGAAATCGTCATCGCCGTACTTGCTATCACCGGCAATGCAGTGCCCGGCATGCTGCGCATGCACTCGAATCTGATGGGTGCGCCCAGTCACCGGTTTGGCCTCGACCAGTGTGGCGAACTCGCCAAAACGGCGCAGCACACGGAACACAGTCAAAGCCTCCTTGCCTTCGGGATTGACCTCGACCATGCGCTCACCGGAACGCAGATTGCTCTTGAGCAGTGGCGCATTGACCTGTTTCTTGGCCGTCGCCCAGTGACCGCGCACCAGCGCCATATAGCGCTTATCCACGCCATCGCCACGCAAGGCCTCGTGCAGGTGACGGAGCATGCTGCGCTTCTTGGCGATCATCAGCAGACCCGAGGTGTCGCGATCCAGACGATGCACCAGCTCCAGATCCTTTGCATCGGGGCGCAACTGACGAAAGGCTTCGATAACCCCGTAATTCAGGCCACTGCCGCCATGCACCGCGATGCCGGCCGGCTTGTTCAGCACGATCAGCGCCTTGTCTTCATAGACAATCGCCGCCTCAAGGCGCTGCAACAAGCCCTGAGCCAGCGGCTCGGGTTCATCGCGCTCAGCCAGGCGCAGCGGCGGCACGCGAATGATGTCACCGGCCTGCAGTTTGTACTCGGGCTTGATCCGACCTTTATTCACCCGCACTTCGCCTTTGCGCAAAATTCGGTAAATCAAAGTCTTAGGCACGCCCTTGAGCTGGGTGCGGAGAAAGTTATCGATACGTTGGCCGGCAAGCTCCGGCGCAACCTCGAGCAGCTGAACGCCGGAGGTTGGAGAGGAAGGAGTAGTCATCGCGCAATCATAACAAATTTTTATGGATTTGAAGCACTTAATCATTGCTGCTATAGTCGGGAACGCCGCCAAAAGCGGTCTGGTTTGCGGATGTTCGCCAAAACTGCCATCCCCAACCAACGCAACCCATTTGGGACGCAAGGCCGTCCGACGGGTTATTCAGCGAAAGAAAGGCCGCCAAGGCCGTGAATAACTCGGAAATAAAGCCTTAAGCCATGATGCGCGACCTTCCCCATTGGACGGTTGCGGTAATAGTTAACCCGCTGCGGATTTTCGCGAGCGGCACCCGATTTTCAGCGATACGTGTAGGGTGGAGATGTACAACAGCCGGTCTGCGTAGCTTTATCGAAGACGCTTCATCTCGTCCGCTACCGGTAGTTGATTCCTCCTCCTGACTGAGTGCTTTCTGTCACAACAGCAAGCAGGAGACGTCCGTCGCGGCCCAGCCCAACCGGCTGACTGCCGCT
>DASUOY010000331.1:0-9947 GCA_036276395.1 Pseudomonas sp. | reverse complement strand
GTGCGGCGAGCAATACGCTGTTTAGCGTTACCGGAAAAAATCCGCAGCTGATCGAGTTGTCCCTGGATGGTCAGGTGCTGCGGCGCATCCAGCTCAGTGGTTTCGCCAACCCGGAAGGGGTCGAGATGCTCGCCGATGGCCGTCTGGCCATTATCGATGAGCGTAAGCGCACCCTGACCAGCTTCAAGCTGGATGATCTCGCGCTCAGCCTGGATGCCGCCGACCATCCGTCCTTCGACCTGGGCTTTGCCAAGGCGGGCAACAAGGGTTTCGAGGGCATTGCCTGGGACTCGCGCAATCAGCGCATCCTGCTGGGCAAGGAACGTGGCCCCCTGGGGCTGTTCAGCTTGCCCTTCCCCGGCGAGGATGGGGCGGCGGGTGTCCTGCAGCCGATGGCTTCGGGGCATCTGTTCTTGCGCGATATTTCCTCCCTTACCTACGACGCGCGCACCGACCATACCCTGGTGCTGTCCGATGAATCGCGCCTGCTGCTGGAGGTGGACGAGCAGGGCGAGCCGGTCAGTTTTATCAGCCTGGCTCGTGGCATGAACGGTTTGCGTGGCGGTATCCAGCAGGCCGAAGGGGTGGCCATGGATGGGTTGGGTAATATCTATATCGTCAGCGAACCCAACCTGTTCTATGTGTTGCACAAGGACGACGTGATTGGTGTGCCGCCCTCCGGTTAAGCCTGGCTTCAGCTAGGCCCGTTATGCTGGCCTGCCCTGTACTGGAAAGAGCTTATGCGCCGCTATTTCACCCTTAAGCGCCTGCTGCTGGGCTTATCGCTGCTGGCCTTGCTGCCCCTTGGTCTGTTGGTCCAGGAACACCGCCTGTTCGAGCGCGCCTGGTTCAACCTTCAGCAATGGCAGCATGCCGCCCAGTGGCAGGACGCATCGATCTGGTTATCGGATTATCAGGTCGAGCTGGAAGCCATGCCTATCGCGGGGTTGGAGGATGATATCTCGGCGCTGACCTACGACCCGCAGCGCAACAGCCTGTTTACCGTTACCAACAAGAAGCCGCAGCTGATCGAGTTGTCGCTTGCCGGGAAGTTGCTGCGGCGTATCGAGCTGCATGGCTTTGGCGACCCCGAGGCGGTCGAGTACATCAGCCCGGGCCTCTATGTGATCACCGACGAGCGGCGCCAGCGCCTGATCAAGGTGCGGGTGGATGATGCGACCACGGCGTTGTACGCCGATCAGGCCCAGCAACTGTCCCTGGGCATCGGCCTGAACGGCAACAAGGGCTTCGAGGGCCTGGCCTATGACTCGGCCGGGCAGCGCCTGTTTGTCGCCAAGGAGCGCGACCCGCTGCGTATCTACGAGATTCATGGTTTTCCCCAGCGTCAGCCCGAGCAACCCTTTGCCGTGCATGTGGTGGATGACCAGCAGCGCGATGCCGGGTTGTTTGTGCGCGACCTGTCCAGCCTGCAGTTCGATGAGCGCACCGGTCATCTGCTGGCGCTGTCCGACGAGTCGCGCCTGGTGCTGGAGCTGAATGTCGATGGCCAGCCGATCAGCAGCCTGTCGCTGCTCGCCGGCCATAATGGCCTCAAGCGCAGCGTGCCCCAGGGCGAGGGTATCGCCATGGATAACCAGGGCACCCTGTATCTGGTCAGCGAGCCGAATCTGTTTTATCGCTTTAACAAGCCCGCGCGGCCCTGAGGGTGGCGCCGGGCAACAATAGGCGCGCGGTTTTCCATTCGAAACCCAGGGTCAGGCCGATGGCGGCGCAGGCCAGGCCGCAGGCCAGGCCCCACCAGACGCCCTGGGCGCCCCAGCCGAGGGGGAAGGCCAGCAGCCAGGCCAGCGGCGCGCCCACCAGCCAGTAGCAGGCTAGGCCCACCCAGAAGGTGGTCTTGGCGTCTTTCAGGCCGCGAATCGCGCCCATGGCGATGGTCTGGATGCCATCGAAGAACTCGAACCAGGCGGCAATCGCCAGCAGGCTGACGGCCAGCGCCACCACCTCGACATAGGCCGCATCGCTGCGGTCGAGAAACAACCCCGCCACCCACTGCGGCGCCAACCAGAACAGGCAGGCGAAGGCCAGCATGCACAGGGCGCCCAGGCCGATGCCCAGGCGTCCGGCGCGGCGCGCTTCGAGCAGGCGGCCGGCACCGAAGTGCTGGCCGATGCGGAAGGTCACCGCGTAGGAAATCCCCACCGGCACCATAAAGGCCACGTACACCGACATGATCGCAATCTGGTGTGCGGCCAGTTGCTGGCTGCCCAGGGCGCCCATGCACAGTGCGGCAAAGGCGAACAGCCCGGATTCCACCGCATAGGTGCCGCCAATCGGCAGGCCCAGGCGCAGCAGTTCTTTCAGCTCAAGCCAGGCTGGGCGCAGCAGGCCGCGGCCCAGCGGGTAGCCGGCATAGGCGCTATGGCGCAGCACATGCCAGGCCAGCAGCAGGGCCATGACATTCATCACCACCGCGGTGATCATGCCGATGCCGGCCAGGCCTAGCGGCGGCAGGCCGAACCAGCCCTTGATCAGCGCATAGTTGAGGATGAAGTTGGCCAGCGCGCCGCCGATGCTGATGGCCATCACCGGACCAGGGCGGCCGATGGCGCTGGTAAAACCGCGCAGGGCCATAAAACTCATATAGCCGGGCAGGGCGAATACCAGGGTGGCGAGAAACTGCATGGCGCCCTCGACGTTGGCCGGCAACTGGCCGAAATACAGCAGTGCCGGCTGCAGATTCCACAGCGCCAGGCCCGCCAGCAGCGCCAGGCCCCAGCCCAGCCACAGGCCGTTCTGGGTCAGCCGGGTAACCCCGGCGGCGTCCTGCGCGCCGTGGCGGATCGCCACCAGATTACCGACCGCGGCTATTACCCCGACGCAGAAGATCGACACAAAGGAATAGCTGGCCGCGCCCAGGCCGCCGGCCGCCAGTTCGGCCGGGCCGAGCAGGCCCATCATCACGGTGTCGGTAAATACCATCAGTACATGGGCCAACTGGGCGGTAATCAGCGGTCCGGCGAGGTGCAGAATGGCGCGCAGCTCGCTGCGCAGAGGTTGATACATGATGAGTTCTACTCAGTCAGAAGGCTTGCCCGGTTGATCCGCGCAGGCAGAGAATGAGCCTATTCTCGATAGCCGTGCGCGGCAGCACAAAAGGAAAAATAAGATGCCAGGCATGACTAATACTCATGGATCAGCAGCATGAACCGACGCTTGCCGCCCCTCTATGCCCTGCGCGCCTTCGAGGCCGCGGCGCGGCATAGCTCCTTTACCCGCGCGGCCGAGGAGCTGGCGATTACCCAGAGCGCGGTCAGCCGCCATGTGCGCACCCTGGAGGAGCATTTCGGCTGCCGCCTGTTCGAGCGCCGCGGGCGCAGTCTGCAGTTGAGTGAGGCGGCGCGGGCGCTGCTGCCAGGGCTGCGCGATGGCTTCGACGCCCTGGAGCGTGCCTGCAATGCGCTGCGCGCCGACGATGCGGTGCTGCGCCTGAAAGCCCCCTCGACCCTGACCATGCGCTGGCTGCTGGCGCGGCTGTCGCATTACCGCCTGGCCCATGCCGACAGCGAGGTGCAGTTGACCAGCGCCTGGATGGACGTGGACAAGGTCGACTTTCGCCACGAGCCCTTCGATTGCGCCGTGCTGCTCTCCGACGGCCAGTTCCCCGAGGAGTGGGACAGCGTGCTGCTGTTCGAGGAATGGCTGATCCCGGTATGCGCCGCCGCCGATGCCCAGGCCGGACCCTGGTCGCTGGCGCGGCTGCAGGCGGCCGAGCAGGTGCACCCGACCCCGGACCGGCGCGACTGGCGGCGCTGGTTACAGGTGACCGGCCTGGGCGAGCAGATCCCGCTGAAAAGCGGCCAACTGTTCGACATGCTCGAACTGGGCATAGTCGCCGCCGCGCGCGGCTATGGGGTGTCCATCGGCGACCTGCTGCTGGTGGCCGAGGACGTCAATGCCGGTCGCTTGGGATTGCCCTGGCCGAGCGCGGTGTATAGCGGCTGCAGCTACTACCTGGTGTGGCCGCGGGCCCATCGTGCGCAGGGCCGTTTGCAACGGCTGCGTGACTACCTGCTGGCCGAGGTGGCCGCTATCGCCTTGCCCCAAGTGCAGCGTGTGGATGGCTAACCAGTGCAGGCCGTGAAAATTTACGGCGTAAAATATTCTGGACTGCCTGCGTCGATTTATTTAAATTTAATTCAATAAAATCAAATACTTATATGTGAAATACCAGGGTTGCGATTTGGCCTTATGGTCTTTTTTCTAAACATTTTTGCCTGAATTGTTTGACATATTTTACGGCTTTGGCAGACTGGCTCCAGGGTTGCGGCTGTCTGTCGACGGCTAGGTGCGTGCGCACTACCCGTCTTGGGCCGCCCGAAGGGCCGCCAGAGACAGGCGTAACCAGCAGTAAACAGGAAGTCGAGCGGCGCTAGCGAGCCGTTGCAAAACCTAGGGAGCGAACGCCCGGCAGCCTGGCTGCAGGGATCGTTCTAAGGGTTTTGTAGCTGCGCGTAGCTGTCCTTCCTGCACAGCAACGGCAGGTCAGTCCTGCCCCAAGGTGATGTATGTCCAACAACAATGCAACCAAGCCCACTGCCACGCGTAAACCCGTTGTTCTGATGTCCATGGGCGCCCAAGAGCGCAAAGGCCATGCCTACCAAGTCATGACCCACAAGTACATAACCCCTCTGGTCGAGCTCTCCGGTTGTGTGCCCCTGATGGCACCGACCTGCTGCGGCGCCGACGATCTTGAGCAATACCTGTCGATGGTCGACGGGGTCTACCTGACCGGCGCCGGCAGCAATATCGACCCGGCGCTCTACGGCCAGGAAAACCTGACACCGACCAAGGGCCAGGATCGTGACCGCGATCTGTTCGATATTCCCCTGATTCGCGCCGCCATCGCCCGCGGCCTGCCGCTGTTCGGCATCTGCCGCGGCATGCAGGAAATCAACGTGGCCCTGGGTGGCGATATCCATCAGAAGGCCTATGAAGTCGAGGGTATAAATGACCACCGTGAGGATTCCGACGATCCGGTGGATGTGCAGTACGCCGAAACCCACAAGGTGCGTCCGGTGCCGGGCAGCTGGTTCGCCGAGCTGATGGGGCAGGCAGAGTTCCCGGTCAACTCCCTGCATGGCCAGGCGCTGGACAAACTGGGTGAGGGCATCGAGCCGCTGGCCCACGCCGAAGACGGCTTGATTGAAGCCATCCACCTGCCGGGCGCGGCGAGCTTCACCCTGGCCGTGCAATGGCACCCGGAGTGGCAGGCGGCGCAGAACCCGCAGTCGGTGAAAATCTTCCAGGCCTTTGGCGACGCTTGCCGCCAGCAGGTCGCGCGGCGCGCTCAGTAAGCGCCGTTGTGCAATAAAAAGCCTCGCCTTGGCGGGGCTTTTTATTGCCTGCCATCCATGGCGGCCACCCTGCGGGCCGTCGCTACGCGACGTTAAAAATGACTCCCGGTCATTTTTTATGGGCGATAGAAATCAGGGTGTACTGGGGCTGGGGCGATATTGCAGGGCCTCGGCCAGATGCTGGCGGCCAATATTGGCCGTATCGTCCAGGTCGGCCAGGGTCCGCGCCACCTTTAATACCCGATGTGCGGCGCGCAGGCTCAGACCCAGGCGTTCGCAGGCGTTCTCCAGCCAATGCCGGTCCTCGCCGTTCAGGCCGCAGTGCTGTTGCACTCCGGCCAGGTCCAGATGGGCATTGGCGCAGCCCTGGCGCGCCAACTGCTGCTGACGCGCGCGGATCACCAGGCCGGCCAGCTCGGCGCTGCCCGGGCCGGGGTCGTTGCTGCTTTGCAGGCGAGTGGTTTCCCGCGGCACGCTCAGGTGCAGGTCGATGCGGTCGAGCAGGGGGCCAGAGAGTTTGCCGCGATAGCGCTGGATCTGTTCGGCCGAGCAGCGGCAGCGCCCGGATGGGTCGCCCAGATGCCCGCACGGGCAGGGGTTCATCGCCGCCACCAGCTGGAAGCGCGCGGGAAAACGTACCTTGTCGCGCGCCCGGGCTATGACTATATGGCCGCTCTCCAGGGGTTCGCGCAAGACTTCCAGAACTTTCCGATCGAATTCGGGGAGCTCATCCAGGAATAAGACGCCCTGATGGGCCAGGGTAATTTCCCCGGGTTGGGGTCGGCTGCCACCACCGACCAGGGCTGGGCCCGAGGCGCTGTGATGGGGCGTTCTAAAGGGCCGCTGCGGCCAGGCGCTGAGTGGCGTGTGGCTGGCCACCGAGTGGATGGCGGCCACTTCCAGGGCTTCCTGCTCGTCCAGGGGCGGCAGTAAGCCGGGCAGGCGGCTGGCCAGCAGGGTCTTGCCGGTGCCGGGCGGCCCGCTAAACAGCAGGTTATGCGAGCCGGCGGCGGCCACCAGCAGCGCGCGTTTGGCGGCCAGTTGGCCCTGCACCTCGGCCAGGTCCGGGTAGGGCTGAATCTGCCGCAGCAACCCTTGCGCCTGGTAGGGCGCGATGGGCGTCTGGCCATTGAGGTGGGCGGCCACTTCGAGCAGGTGCTCGACGGCGATCACGCACAGTCCTGAGGCCAGGCTGGCTTCTTCGGCGTTGGCCTTGGGCACCAATAAGGTGCGTTCGGCGGCGCGGGCGGCCAGGGCGGCGGGCAACACGCCCTGAACCGGGCGCACGGTCCCGGACAGCGCCAGTTCACCCAGGCACTCCAGTTGTTCCAGGGCGCTGGCCGGCACCTGGCCGCTGGCGGCGAGAATGCCCAAGGCTATCGCCAGGTCGAAGCGCCCGCCGTCCTTGGGCAGGTCGGCCGGGGCCAGATTCAGGGTGATGCGTCGGGGCGGGAAGTCGAAGGCGCAGTTGAGGATGGCGCTGCGCACCCTGTCCTTGCTTTCCTTGACTGCGGTTTCCGGCAGGCCGACCAGGGCCAGGGAAGGCAGGCCGTTGGCCAGGTGAGCCTCGACGGTAACCGCCGGGGCTTCGATGCCGACTTGGGCGCGGCTATGGACTATGGCCAGGGACATCGATCACTCCTTGATCGGTTTACGCATCCGCGCTGGGGCTTTATTCGCTGGCGGCTGGGGCTTCGGCGTGGCTGCGGGCTTCCATCTCGGCCACCTTGGCTTCCAGGGCTTCCAGGCGGGCACGAGTGCGGGCGAGGACCACCATCTGGCTGTCGAACTCGTCGCGGCTGACCAGGTCGAGTTTGCTGAAGGCGCTTTGCAGCAACATCTTGAACTGGGCTTCGAACTCGCTGCGCGGCAGCGGGCTGTCGCCATTGAACAGGCGGGAGGCGTGGGTGCCGATGGCGTCGAGCAGGGCTTTGGGTGGCAGCATGGGGGCGGTTCCGATAACAGATGGGCGCCAGTGTAGCACGGGGCCCTGGGCGCTTTGCCTGGGGCTGGGACGGTGCACGGTGGGCGGGAATCGCACGCTTTTCGCGCATGCAGCGCCCGGTCGGCGCACCATTGTTGTGCGCTAGTTGCGCCTAAAAGTCCGGAAAAACGCCCTTTCAGCAAGGTAACTGCATGAAATTAGGCGCTTTTGTCGAAGTTGGCAGGCTTTCTGCTTTGTCTCTGGCGACGCATGCACCGATGCAGTTCCGGTGCATCAGGCGAAGCGGGGAAGCGTTTCGTCGAGAGCTGTTGCTGGGCATCGGCGCCGCTGAAGCAGGGCCCTGATGCATTTCAAAAGCCAGACACTGCGCTTAGACTTGGGCCGGGTTTGTTTTCCTGGGGCAAGTCCACCTTACACGGGAGAAAGTTACATGAAGCTAGTCACTGCCATCATCAAGCCGTTCAAGCTGGACGACGTTCGTGAGTCACTGTCGGAGATCGGCGTGCAGGGCATCACTGTCACTGAAGTCAAAGGCTTCGGTCGGCAGAAGGGTCACACCGAACTGTATCGCGGCGCCGAATACGTGGTCGATTTCTTGCCGAAGGTGAAGATCGACGTGGCCATCGCCGATGACCAACTGGATCGCGTGATCGAGGCCATTACCAAGGCCGCCAACACCGGCAAGATCGGTGACGGCAAGATTTTCGTGGTCAACCTGGAACAGGCCATTCGCATCCGTACCGGCGAAACCGATACCGACGCAATCTAAACGCTCTTCGAACCCCCACGCCCCAGGAGAAAAACATATGACTCTGCGTAAGATCGCAGGGCTAGGAGCCCTTGTGTCCCTCGTTACCCCAGGCCTAGCCATGGCGGACGAGGTTGTATTGAACAGTGGTGATACCGCCTGGATGCTGGTTGCCAGCGCGCTCGTACTGTTCATGACCATTCCCGGCCTGGCGCTGTTCTACGGCGGCATGGTGCGGTCCAAGAACGTTCTGTCGGTGATGATGCAGTGTTTCGCCATCACCGGCCTGATCAGCCTGCTGTGGGTGATCTACGGCTACAGCATGGCGTTCGACACCACCGGTATGGAAAAAGGTGTTACCAACCTCAATTCCTTTATCGGCGGCCTGTCCAAGGCATTCCTCAGTGGCGTCGACACCAGCAGCCTGGTGTACGCGATTCCGGAAAGCGTGTTCATCATCTTCCAGATGACCTTCGCCATCATCACCCCGGCCCTGATCGTCGGTGCCTTCGCCGAGCGCATGAAGTTCTCCGCGATGCTGATCTTTATGGGCGTGTGGTTCACCCTGGTCTACCTGCCGATGTGCCACATGGTCTGGTCCGGTGACGGCGCCTTCCTGTGGGACGAAGGCGTGCTGGACTTCGCTGGTGGCACCGTGGTGCACATCAACGCCGGTATCGCTGGCCTGGTGGCCTGCCTGGTGCTGGGCAAGCGCAAGGGCTTCCCGACTACCGCCATGGCGCCGCACAACCTGGGCTACACCCTGATGGGCGCCGCCATGCTGTGGATCGGCTGGTTCGGCTTCAACGCCGGTTCCGCCGTGGCCGCCAACGGCACCGCCGGTATGGCCATGCTGGTGACTCAGATCGCCACCGCCGCCGCTGCCCTGGGCTGGATGTTCGCCGAGTGGGTCACCCACGGTAAGCCGAGTGCCCTGGGCATCGCCTCCGGTGTGGTTGCCGGTCTGGTTGCCATCACCCCGGCCGCCGGTACCGCTGGCCCGATGGGTGCCATCGTGATCGGTCTGTCCGCTGGCGTGATCTGCTTCTTCTGCGCCACCAGCCTGAAGCGCAAGCTGGGCTACGACGACTCCCTGGACGCCTTCGGCGTGCATGGCATCGGCGGCATCGTCGGCGCCATCCTGACTGGCGTGTTCGCTGCGCCGGCCCTGGGCGGCTTCGGCACCGTGGAAGACATCGGCGCCCAGGTCTGGATCCAGATCGTCGGCGTGCTGTTCACCGTGGTCTACACCGGCATCGTCACCTTCGTGATCCTCAAGGTGCTGGACATGCTGATGGGGCTGCGCATCAACGAAGAAGCCGAGACCGTGGGTCTCGACCTCTCCGAGCACAACGAGCGCGGCTACAACCTGTAAGCCCTGCTGATGTGCAAAACGCCCGGTTCGCCGGGCGTTTTCATTTACGGCCTGCCATCCATGGCAGCCACCCTGCGTGCCGTCGCTACGCGACGTTAAACATGACTCCCGATCATTTCTATATCCGCGCCAATGGCGGCGCATCGTGCAACGGTACAACGGAGTACTTATGCAAAGCACAGCCCTGATTCCCCTGCAGTATGCCCTCGACACTTTCTATTTTCTGCTCTGCGGCGCCCTGGTGATGTGGATGGCGGCAGGTTTCGCCATGCTCGAATCCGGCCTGGTGCGAGCGAAGAACACCACCGAGATCCTGACTAAGAACATCGTGCTGTATGCCCTGGCCTGCGTGATCTACCTGCTGCTCGGCTATGCCCTGATGTACGGCGGCGATGCCGGCGGCGTGCTGCCCAATCTGGGTTTTCTGATTGGCGAGGAACACAGCGCCGAGGCGGTGGCCGCCGGTGGTGACGGCGCGCCTTACTATGCCAAGCGCGCGGACTTTTTCTTTCAACTTGTGTTCGCCGCCACCTGCATGTCGATCGTGTCCGGTGCGGTGGC
>DASUOY010000330.1:0-16328 GCA_036276395.1 Pseudomonas sp. | reverse complement strand
GCCATCTTTCTGGATAACTTGGCACCATGGTGCGGCAAAGCTTGTCGCTGAGCGGGGGCCGCGCGTATCGTCGCCAGAGCGGGCATAAATGGTCACTAAGAAGAACCCCATGAAGCCATCACTCAATTTCACTGCCGAACTGGTTCCCGTCGCCTACGCCGCGGCCTTGCTCGATCTGGTCGAGGAACTGGGTGTGCCGCGCGGGCAGCTGTTTACCGAGGCGCGGGTGAGGCCCGAGGTGTTGGGCAACCCCCAGGGGCGCCTGTCCTTTATCGACTTTACCCAGCTGACCAGCAGTGCCCTGCGCCTGTGCGACGAGCCAGCCCTGGGCTTGCTGCTCGGCCAGCGCCTGAATGTCTCGACCCACGGCATTCTCGGCTACGCCGTGCTGTCCAGCGCCAACCTGGGCAAGGCCATGCAGTTCGCCCTCAAGTATTACCGGGTGCTGGGCCTGACCTATGAACTGGAGATGGTCGAGCAGGGCGAGCGGGTCGAGTTGCGCGCCAGCGAGTCGATGCCGCTTGGCCTGCTCAGCCGCTTCGCCGCCGAGGGCCTGCTGGCCAGCCTGTATACCATCGCGCGCTTTCTGGTCGGCGAACGCTTGCAGGAGGTGGCGGTGGGCTTCGGTCATGCCGCGCCGCACTACGCCGAACGTTATGAGCGCCTGTTTGGCGTGCCCGTGGCCTTCGACCAGCCGTACCACCGCTTGAGCCTGCCGCGCGCCTACCTGCAGCGGCCCATGGCCCTGGCCAATCCGGCCACGGTGCAGATGTGCGAGCAGCAATGCGAGGCGCTGCTGGCCAGTCTGGATGTGCAGGACGGCCTGCTGACCCGGGTGCGCCGCCTGCTGCTGGCTCGGCCCGGCGATTTTCCCGACCTGGCCAGCGCCGCCGAGGCCCTGCACACCAGCGGACGCAGCCTGCGCCGGCACCTGTCGAGCATGGGCACCAGCTATCAGCAGGTGCTGGATGAGGTGCGCAAGAGCCTGGCCCTGCAGTACCTCGGCACCACCCATTTGCCGCTGTATGAAATCGCCTATCTGCTGGGGTTCAGCGACCCGAGCAATTTCCGTCGGGCGTTCAAGAAGTGGACGGGCAAGCTGCCCAGCGATTATCGCATCGAGCCCTAACAGGCCGTTTTCAACGCAGTATTGCCAACGCAGGTAGCTTTTCAACGGCCTGCTAAGGCTTATCAGGCTCCTGTGGGGCGAGGCCAAATGCGCCAGCGGCTGATCCAGATGGCGCGTTTGATCATGGCGCAATGACATCATGTGGCTATGCTGCGCCCATCCTTATCAATCACAGCCCCGGGTTGGCGCGAGCACGCCTCGGGAAATTCGCTGGTGCCCCTCAGTGACTGGCTGATTGTGGCCGCACCCGGCTTCAACGAGGATGCGCCCCGCTTTGGGGCTGCTCGGCAATGAGTAGTGCAAGTCGCAGGCTCGTGGTGCGCACGGCGCACCCTACAAGTTAGGGCCGGCTGCGTACTCAGGCAGCGGGAGTCTGGAATTAATACGGCCAGGGAGTGGTGATAGTCATATACACCGGGGCAAAGCCCGGTTCGAGGAGTCATAGATGTCGGCGCGGGTTGTATTGGTAGACGATCACGAACTGGTCAGAGCAGGAATCCGTTCGTTATTGCTCGAGGCCGGCTATCAGGTGGTGGCGGAAGGCAGTGATGGCGACCAGGTCGAGGCGCTGATCGCGGCCCATGAGCCGGATATCCTGCTGCTGGACCTGACCATGCGCCGCTGCTCTGGCATGGAGGCCCTGGCCCTGGTGCGTTCGCGCTGGCCGCAGCTGCCGGTCATCCTGCTGTCCATGCATGACACCCGCGACTATGTGCTCAAGGCCATGCAGGCCGGTGCCGCCGGCTACCTGCTCAAGGATGCGGCGGTGATCGAGCTGCAACTGGCCTTGCAGTCGGTGCTGTGTGGACACCGTTACCTTAGCCCGCGGGTTGCGGGGCAGGTCATAGATGCCGCCAGCGGCGGTGACGAGGATGGCGCCCCCGACCGCCTGACCAGCCGCCAGCAGGAAGTGCTGTACTGGCTGGTGCGCGGCAAGAGCAACAAGGAAGTGGCCTTTATCCTCAATCTCAGCGTTAAAACGGTCGATACCCACCGCGCGCAGATCATGGAGCGCCTGGGCATCCGTGATCTGGCCGGCCTGGTGATGCATGCCCTGCGCAGCGGCATGCTCAAACTCGATAGCTAATTCGGTTGTTCTTCTCGGTAGAACTACCCGTGTGGCCTAGGTAAATCGCTGATAAGTCTTTTCCGGCCAGTTGATTAAGCTCGGCTCGCGCTAATGGCAATGTGCCGGCAAATAGTCCTACCAAGTTCGCGGGTATTAGGGGGGTGGTCTAGAGTTCTCTAGGACGCTTGAGATTGTCGGACAAAAGGATGTTTTCAGCGCGCCGACTACTATGATTTTTGCCTCTGATGCCGAGTTCTATTGATGAATAAGCCTTCTCGACTCCAGGTTCACGCCTCGCGCCCCTTGCTGGTTATCGGTTTTATTCTGTTCTTTGCGGTTGCTCTTTGGCTGGCCCCGGTCTGGTGGCATGGCGCCCTGGCGGCCCTGCTGCTGAGCGCCTGGCTGGCGTTCTTGCTGTATCAACCCATACCGCAGGCAGAAGCCGCAGCGGTCGTGGAGCAGGCCGTGCTGGATAGGGTCGAGCAGCAGTTGGCGGCGTTGCGCGGGTTGCTCGAGGCGGTGTTGCCGCTGTGGGTGCGGCATATCGAGCTGGTCAACGGTCAGACCGGTAGTGCGGCCGGCAGCCTGACGGAAAAATTTATCAGCATGAGCCAGCAGATCAGCCAGGTGCTGACCCTGGGCGGTGGCGATGAGGACGCCGGGGTGTTCGAGGTGTTGCGCAGTGCCCAGGTCGAGTTGCCGCAAGCGGTGAAGAAGCTTGACGAGACCCAGGACGAGCGCGCGCTCTTTCTGGTGGAGATCCGTGAGCTCAGCCGCTTTGTCGGCGAGCTGCACGGCATGGCCGAGGATGTGGCCAAGATCGCCTCGCAAACCAACCTGCTGGCCCTTAACGCGGCCATCGAGGCGGCACGGGCCGGCGAGGCCGGGCGAGGGTTTTCGGTGGTGGCCGACGAGGTGCGCAAGCTGTCGTCGATGTCCGGTGACACCGGCTCGAAAATCACCGAGAAGGTACAGATCATGGGGCGTTCCATGGAATCCATGGTGGCCCGCGCCGAGCAGGTGGATGCCCATAGCCACGACAGCATCGCCGCCGCCGAACGCATAGTCGGCAAGGTGCTGGGCGAGTTGGGCGACGGCGTGGCCCAGCTCGAGCAGCGCCTGCAGATGCTCCAGGGCAATAGCCGCGAGGTCGAGCAGACGGTCAACGCGGTATTGGTCGACCTGCAGTTCCAGGATCGGGTCAGCCAGATCATTTCGCACATCACCGACGATATTCAGCGCTTGCACGGCAGCCTGGATGGCCAGGCGTTGCCCTCCAGTGCGGAGTGGCTGCGGCGTCTGGAATCCAGTTACACCACGCTGGAGCAGCAACGAGTCCACGGTGGCGCCAGGGCGGCGGCCGTGGAGCAGTCTTCGGTGACATTCTTCTGATAATCCGCAGGGAACAGGGCCTATAACGATGGGAAAAACAGTACTGGTAGTGGATGACTCGACCAGCTTTCGGCAGGTCGTGGGCATCGCCTTGAAGGGGGCCGGTTACGACGTATTGGAAGCCTGTGATGGCAAGGATGCGTTGAGCAAACTGGACGGTCGCAAAATCAATCTGATCGTGTCCGATGTGAACATGCCGAACATGGACGGCATCACCTTCGTCAAATCCGCCAAGCTCTTGCCGGCCTACAAGTTCACCCCGGTGATCATGCTGACCACCGAAGCCGGTGAAGCGAAGAAGGCCGAGGGCAAGGCCGCAGGCGTGCGCGCCTGGGTGGTCAAACCCTTCCAGCCTCCGGTGCTCTTGGATGCCGTGTCCAAGCTGATCCTGCCCTGAGGAAAACCCCGTGGCCGTTATAAACAGTCGTGAAGAAACTGGTCGGCATGTATTTGAAGTGGCTGGCGAGTTCAATATCTACCATGCCGCCCAGCTCAAGGATGAACTGCAGGGCTTGCTCGGCAGTTATCAGCAACTGGAAATCGACTTGGGCGCCGTGGAGGACTTCGACAGCGCCGGGGTGCAGATTCTCCTCTTGCTCAAGCGCGAGGCGCAGCGGCAGAACCGCACGCTGGCCTTTAGCAACCATGCGCCGGCGGTGCGCGAGGTGCTCGATCTGCTCAATCTGGTGGCCGAGCTGGGCGACCCCATGGTGATTCCACTGGATGCCCAAGGAGCTCGCCCATGAATCTGGATCAGGCCCGTGGCGCCTTGGTGCAGGAGGCCCGCGAACTGCTGGGCGATATGGACAACGCCCTGCTGGAGATCGAAAGCGATGGCTACAGCGCCGAGCGGGTCAATGCCATCTTCCGCGCCGCCCATACCATCAAGGGCTCTGCCGGGCTGTTTGGCCTGGAGTCCCTGATCAACTTCACCCATGTGGTGGAAAGCCTGCTGGACCAGGTGCGCAACGGCGAGAAGCACCTGGATGGCGCCATGCTCTCGCTGCTGCTGACCTGTGGCGACTATATCGGCAGCCTGATCACCGCCGTCGAAGACCGCAGCGAAGCCATAGACCCCAACCCGGAGCTGCGGGCCTATCTGCTGGGCCAGCTCAACGACTACCTGCTGGTTGATGCCGTGGCCCAGCCTGAGCCCGAGCCCGCTGCGGATCTTGCGCCAACCGGGTTGTCCCAGGTGCCGCCGACCGGCAAGGTCGACGTGCTCAGCGGCGAGCAGGTGGGCAGCGATCTCTGGCATATCTCCCTGCGCCCCAGCGGCGATGTGCTGCGCAATGGCATGGACCCGCTGTCCTTTCTGCGCTACCTGGGCAAGCTGGGGCGTATCGCCTATCTGCATACCCTGACCGATACCTTGCCCGGCGCCGAGGGTTTCGATGCGGAAACCTGTTACCTGGGGTTCGAGATTGAGTTCGAGTCCCAGGCCAGCAAGCAGGAAATCGAAGACGTCTTCGAGTTTATCCGTGAGGACAGCCAGCTGCTGATCCTGCCGCCGCACAGCAAGGTCGATGACTACCTCAAGCTGATCGTCAGCCTGCCCGAGTCGCCCCGGCGCCTGGGGGAGATCCTGCTCAAGAGCGGCGCCCTAACCCAGCATGAGCTTTCGCGCGTGCTGGCCATGCAGAGCGCGGCGCCACAACCGGCGCCGCCGCTCGGCACCCTGCTGGTGGAGGAGCAGCTGGTGCCGCCACCTGTGGTGTCCGCGGCGCTGAACAAGCAGAAGCAGGCGGAAGACAAGCGCGTTCACGAGCAGGTGTTTATCAAGGTCGAGGTGGGCAAGCTTGATCAGCTGATCAATCTGGTGGGTGAGCTGGTGATTGCCGGCGCGGCCGCCAGCCTGTCCCTGCGCCAGGGCGACCCGGCGGCCATGGCCGAGGCCAACGAGGGGGTGGCGACCCTGGTCGAGCATATCCGCGATGCCTCGCTCTCCTTGCGCATGGTCGCCATCGGCGAGGTGTTCCAGCGCTTCCCCAGGGTGGTGCGCGATATCAGCAAGGAGCTGGGCAAGGATATCGAGTTGCTGGTGACCGGCGCCGATACCGAGCTGGACAAATCCATGGTGGAGAAGCTCGCCGACCCGCTGATGCATATAGTGCGCAACGCCATGGATCACGGCATCGAAAACGCCGAGGCGCGCCAGGCCGTGGGCAAGACCGCCTGCGGCACGCTGCGCCTGAATGCCTTCCACGAGTCCGGCAGCATAGTGATTGAGGTCAGCGATGACGGCCGCGGCCTGGACCGCCAGCGCATCCTGGCCAAGGGCATCGAGCGTGGCCTGGTGCAACCGGATCAGGTGCTCAGCGATGCCGAGGTGTTCCGCCTGATTTTCGAAGCGGGCTTTTCCACCGCCGAAACCGTCACCAACCTGTCCGGCCGCGGCGTGGGCATGGACGTGGTGCGCAGCAATATCGAGAAGCTGCGCGGTGAGGTGGAGGTGCTCAGCAATTTCGGCCAGGGCACCACGGTGCGCATCCGCCTGCCGCTGACCCTGGCGATTATCGACGGCTTCCAGGTCAAGGTGGCCGACGAGGCCTTCGTCCTGCCCCTGGATCAGGTGGTCGAGTGCGTCGACCTCGGCCAGCAGGGCAACCTGCATGATCTGGTCAGCCTGCGCGGTGAACCCTTGCCCTATGTGCGCCTGCGCGAGCTGTTCGCCCTGCCGGCTGGGGAAGGCCTGCGCGAAAGCCTGGTGGTGCTGCAGTACGGCAGCCATCGTGCCGGCGTGGTGGTGGATCAGCTGGTGGGCGAGTTCCAGGCGGTGATCAAGCCGCTGGGGCAGATATTTGCGCAGAACAAGGTATTAAGCGGCTCCACCATTCTCGGCGACGGCAGTGTCGCGCTGATTCTGGATGTGGCCCATTTGATTCAGCGTGCCAGTGCAGCCGCTGACAACTCGGTGGGTGCCGGCAAGCGGCGAGCGGATAGCTCGCTGCTGGCGGCGCCGACAAACTAAGCAGGGAGAAGGGTATGTTCGACAAAATGAAGGTGGCGAGTCGCCTGTTGCTGCTGGCAGGCATGCTGATCCTGTTCCTCTTGCTCATCGGCGGGCTCGGAATCATGGGCATGCGCGAGTCCAATACCGGGATGGAGACGGTGTACAACGACCGCGTCGTGCCCCTGCGCGATCTCAAGCTGATTGCCGACAACTATGCGGTGAATATCGTCGATGCCTCGCACAAGGTGCGCATCGGCGCGCTCAGTTGGCAGGAGGCCCTGCGCGTGGTGAACAAGGCCCAGGAAGTGATCCAGCAGAGCTGGGGTCGCTATACCGCGACCCGCCTGGTACCCCAGGAAGAGGTGCTGGTGGAAGAGCTCAAGCCCCTGCTGAGCCAGGCGGACGCCTCCATCGCCAAGCTGCTGCTGATCCTCGAAGGGCGCGACCAGCTGGCCCTGGAGAGCTTTATCGCCGATGAGCTGTACCAGAAGATCGACCCGGTTTCCGAGCGTTTCAGCAGCCTGGTGGATGTGCAGCTGGAAGTGGCCAAGACCGAGTACGACCTGGCCCATGAGCGCTACGACTGGGTCTTCAATCTGGCCATCGGCTGCATAGTGCTGAGCATTCTGCTGGCCGCGCTGATCGGCACCCTGATTACCCGTAGTCTGCTGCGCCAGCTCGGTGGTGAGCCGCGCGCCGCCATGGAGTGCCTGCAGCAAGTGGCCGCCGGCGATCTGACCGTGGATATCCAGCTGCGTGCCGGCGACCAGCGCAGCATGCTGTTCAGCCTGCAGCAGATGGTACTCAAGCTGCGCTCGATCATGGGCGATGTGCGCATGACCGCCGATTCCCTGGCCTCGGCCTCGGAGCAGGTCGCGGCGTCGGCCCAGGCCCTGAGCCAGAACGCCTCCGAGCAGGCGGCCAGCGTCGAGGAAACCAGCGCCTCGGTGGAGGAGATCGCCGCCACCGTGGCGCAGAACAGCGAAAACGCCAAGGTTACCGACGGCATGGCCAGCCAGTCGTCCAAGGATGCGGTGGAAGGTGGCGCGGCGGTGCGCGAGATGGTCAATGCCATGCGCCAGATCGCCGGCAAGATCGGCATCATCGATGACATCGCCTACCAGACCAACCTGCTGGCGCTCAACGCCGCCATCGAGGCCGCCCGTGCCGGTGATCATGGCAAGGGCTTCGCCGTGGTCGCCGCCGAGGTACGCAAGCTGGCCGAGCGCAGCCAGGTGGCGGCGCAGGAAATCGGCGCGGTGGCCGGCGACAGCGTGACCCTGGCCGAGCGCGCCGGGCAGCTCTTGGAGCAGATGGTGCCGTCGATCCGCAAGACCGCCGACCTGGTGCAGGAAATCTCCGCGGCGTCGCGCGAGCAGAATACTGGTCTGGAGCAGATCAACCTGGCGGTCGGGCAGTTGGCGCAGATCACCCAGGTCAACGCCTCGGCCTCGGAAGAGTTGTCCTCGACCTCCGAAGAAATGAGCGGCCAGGCCATCCAGCTGCAGGAAATGATTCAGTATTTCCGCCTTTCCGAGGCTGGCGCGCGCCATGCCGCGCCCAGCCAGCCGCCGAGCAAGCCGCGGGCGATGGCGCACAGCAAGCCGACCCAGCCGGTGCGCCGGCATCTGCACGACGAACAGGTCGATGAGTCGTCCTTCACCCGCTTCTAGGAGGCTGTGCAATGAATGGTAGTTTGCCAGCCCAGTTGCCCGGGCGCGCTCTGGCGGTGGCCGAGGCGCCGCTGACCGAGCAGTTCCTGACCCTGACTCTGGGGCAGGAGCTGTTTGCCCTGCCCATCGAACATATCCGCGAAATCATCGAGTTTGGCGGGCTGACCGAAATCCCCTTGATGCCGGCCTTTTTGCGTGGGGTGATCAACCTGCGGGGCGCCGTGGTGCCGGTGATCGACCTGGCGGTGCGCTTCGGCCGGGAGCGCACGCCGATTGCCAAGCGCACCTGTATCGTCATAGTCGAGGTGGAGCAGGGCGAGCGCATGCAGTTGCTCGGCATCATCGTCGATGCGGTCAATGAGGTGCTGGCGGTGGAGGGGCATCAACTGGAAAACCGGCCGGCTTTTGGTGCCGGCATCCGCGCCGACTTTATCGCCGGCATCCTCAAGCAGAACGAGCAGTTCGTTATCGTCCTGGATATTCCCCAGGTGCTGTCGCTCGATGAACTGGCCGATCTGGTGGGCAGTCTCGATTCGACCGGGTCTTGAGGTCGCCATGGCCGACGGTGGGTATGCAATGAGCAGTCGCGAGCAGATCGAACTGAGCGAGGTGGAGTTTCGCCAGTTGCAGACCCTGTTCTATGACCGGGTCGGCATCCAGTTGCCGCCGGTGAAGAAACCGCTGGTGTGCGGGCGGCTGGCCAAGCGCCTGAGCGCGCTGGGGCTGTCCAGTTACCAGCGCTATTACCAGTATCTGGTGTCGCCCCAGGGCGCCGCCGAGCTGGAGGTGGCGATTGACCTGATCACCACCCACGAGACCTATTTCTTCCGCGAGCCCAAGCATTTCGACTTCCTGCGCCAGAAGATCCTGCCGAAGATGGCCGGGCAAACCGATTTGCGCGTGTGGAGCGCCGCCAGCTCCACCGGCGAGGAGGCCTATACCCTGGCCATGCTGCTGCATGAAGGCCGCCCCCATCTGCCCTGGAGCGTACTGGGCAGCGATATCAGCCGCGAGGTGCTGCGCAGCGCGCAGCGCGGCCTGTACCCGATGGAGCGCGGCAGCAAGATTGCGGCGCACCACCTCAAGCGCTACTGCCTCAAGGGCAAGGGGCAGTACCAGGGCTATTTTCTGGTCGACCGCGAGCTGCGGGCACGGGTGGAGTTCGTGCATGCCAACCTGAATCTGCCGATGCCCGAGCTGGGCCTGTTCGACCTGATTCTGCTGCGCAATGTGCTGATCTATTTCGACCAGGAAACCAAGCAGCGGGTACTCGGCAATGTGGTGGAGCGTCTCAAGCCCGGTGGCTGGCTGATGGTCGGCCACTCCGAGGCCCTGCACGACACCGGCCTGCCCCTGGAAATGGTGGCGTCCTCGATCTATCGCAAGGTGCGGCGATGAGTCGGCACTGCTTTCTCAAGCCCGGCGAGCTCTACTTTGGCGGCGGGGAGGTACGCGTGGAGACCCTGCTGGGCCCCTGCGTGGCCATCGTCCTGTGGTTCCCCCAGGCGGCCAAGGGCGGCATCTGTCATTTTCAACTGCCGGGGCGCCGGCGGGTGGTCGAGCACGCCCGTGATCTGGATGGGCGCTACGGCAGCGAGGCGTGGATCTGGCTCAAGCAGCAGATGCGCGTGCATGGGCTGCGCCTGGAGCACGCCGAGGTCAAGTTGTTTGGTGGCGCGCGCAGCCTGAGCAAGGCGGACTCGCACCTGCGTACCGATATCGGCGCGCAGAACATCGCCTTCGTCGAGCAGTTGATGGCCGAGCATGGCGTGCGGGTGGTTGGCCGTGACCTGGGCGGCGAGGGTTGCCGCTTCGTGCGTTTCGAGTTGAGTACGGGCGAGGTCTGGGTGCGGCGCGGCGCGGCCTTGAGTATCGAGCCGCTTGAGGAGTTGCAGTAATGGCCATCAAGGTGATGATAGTCGACGACTCGGCGGTGATGCGCGAGGTGATGCAGCAGCTGTTGGCCCCGCACAAGGATATCGAGGTGGTGGGCGCGGCCATGGACCCGCTATTGGCCATGCAGAAGATGAACACGGCCTGGCCCGACGTGATCCTGCTGGACGTGGAAATGCCGCGCATGGATGGCATCACCTTCCTGCGCCAGATCATGAGCACGCGGCCGACCCCGGTGGTGATCTGCTCGACCCTGACCGAGAAGGGCGCTGATATCACCCTGCAGGCCCTGGCGGCGGGCGCGGTGGAGGTCATCACCAAACCGACCATGGGCCTGCGCGAATTCCTCCAGGACAGCGCCCAGGAAATGCTCACGGCCATCCGTACCGCGGCCAAGGCGCGGGTGCGCAGCCAGGCCGCGGCGCCGCCTGCGCCGGCCAGCAAGCTGAGTGCCGATGTCCTGCTCAGTCCGCCTGTCGGTGGCCTGAATAATCAGCGCACCACCGAGCGTATTGTCGTGCTGGGCACCTCCACGGGTGGCACCCAGGCCCTGGAGGTCTTGCTTAGCCAGTTGCCGCGCAGCGCCCCGGGTATCGCCATCGTGCAGCATATGCCGGAGCGCTTTACCCGCAGTTTTGCCGAACGCCTCGATTCGCTCTGCGCCATCGAGGTGCGCGAGGCGCAGAATGGCGATCGCCTGTTGCCAGGCCTGGCCCTGATCGCCCCGGGCGGGCGGCATATGCTGGTCAAGCGCAGCGGCGGCCAGTACCTGGTGGAGGTCAAGGATGGTCCGCTGGTCAGCCGCCATCGACCTTCGGTGGATGTGTTGTTCCGTTCGGCCGCGGTGCAGGCGGGGCGTAATGTGCTGGCGGTGATCATGACCGGCATGGGCGACGATGGCGCCCGCGGCCTCAAGGAATTGCATGAAGCCGGGGCGCGCACCTATGCCCAGGACGAGGAGAGCTGTGTGGTCTTCGGTATGCCGAAAGAAGCGATCAAGTTGGGCGGTGTGGATCAGGTGATCGCGCTGGACGATATTCCCGGCGTGATTATGGGCTGGAGGTAAAGGTGGGAGCGATCACGATGACGCCCAACAGACTGCCTCGGCATGTGTTGGTGGTGGATGACAGCGAGCTGCAGCGGCAGTTTGTCGCCGAGCTGTGCACGGAAATGGGTATCGAGGACATCCTGCAAGCCGTGGATGGCTTCGATGCCATCGCCCAGCTGAAAACCAACCGGCAGATCGAAGCCATAGTGCTGGATCTGGAAATGCCCGGCATGGATGGCGTGCAGGTGCTGCACGAGATGGCCCGCCTGGGCCTGGAGCCCTCGGTGGTGGTGGCCAGCGCCAGGGAGACGGTGCTGCTCAACGTGGTGGAAAGCATGGGCCGCAGCCTGGGCTTGCACCTGCTGGGCGTGCTGCAAAAACCCATCAGCCATGAACAGTTGGCGGCCAGCCTGAGCCGCTTTACCGTCGCCGCGGCGGTCCCCGACCCCTGCGCCGCGCCGCGGGTGCAGGGGCCGCAACTGGGCGAGGCCGATGTGCAGCAGGCTCTGGCCGACAAGCAATTCGTGGCCTATTTCCAGCCCAAGGTCACCCTGGCCAACGGCCAGCTCAAGGGCGTCGAAGCGCTGGTGCGCTGGCAGCATCCCGAGCATGGTCTGCTGGCGCCAGGCGCCTTTATCGAGCTGATCGAGCGCAGCCACTTTATCTCGGAAATGACCCTGCAGATGCTCGATATGTGCCTGAGCCACTGCCGCCAGTGGCACGATCAGGGCCTGTTGTTGAGCTTTTCGCTAAACGTCTCGGCGCGCTCCCTGGCCGACTCCAGCCTGGCCGACGAGATCATCGCGCGGGTTGCGCGTAGCGGCATCGATCCGCGCTATGTGATTCTGGAAATCACCGAGAGCGCCATCATGACCGACCTGGGCATCACCCTGGGCACGCTGGCGCGCTTGCGCCTGAAGGGGTTCGGCCTGTCGGTGGACGACTACGGCACCGGTTTTTCCTGCATGTTGCAGCTCTCCCGGGTGCCCTGCACCGAACTCAAGGTCGACCGCGCCTTCGTCAATGGAGCCAGCGAGAGCCAGCACCTGCGCATCCTGCTGGAAAGCGCGCTGGATATCGCCAACAAGCTGGGGCTGGGGGTGGTTGCCGAGGGCGTGGAAACCCGCGCCGACTGGCAGTTGCTGAGCGAGCTGGGCTGTGGCGAGGTGCAGGGCTATTTCGTGGCCAAGCCCATGCCGGGCAGTGCCCTTATGCCTTGGTGGCGAGCCAATGAGGCGCGCCTGAGTGGCCTGGTTCTGACGCCCTGACCGCGGCGCTGCGCGGCAAGGGTTGGGCCTCAGCGGATCGACGCCGTCCGGTACTGGTTGATGATGGCTTCCCGGCGTGCCTGAAATTCCGGGGAAGCCATGGCCGCGTCGATGTGCGCGATGATCTGCTCGACCCCCGGCAGATCTTTGCGCAGGCCGATATGAAACTCCACCTGGCTGTTGGGTATAAAGTCCACTTGGGCGTTGCGTAGCTGCGCCGTGTAGCCGAATTGCTTCGCGTAGTACAGGGCCTGTTCCGGGCTCATGATGATGAAATCGCCGGCGCCGCGGCGGAACAGCATATGGATCATCTGCGGCGGGCTGTTTACCGGGTAGCGTTTGATAAAGCCCGGCACGTTCTCCCTCTCCCAATCGACACTCTCCTGGGAGATAAACAGCAGGTCGCGCAGATCGTCGAAGCTTTTGGCCTGCGCTATGGCATGGCCCCTGGCGTTGTCGCGGCTGTACACCAGATTGCCGTAGTTCCACACATACATCGGCTGGGCCGCGAAGCGGGCATAGGCCTGGCGATTATCCGAGGGGAAGGTGCAGAAGCCATCCGCTCGGCCATTGCTGACTTCGTACTGCGCGCGCGTCCAGGGAAAGGACTGAAACTCCAGTCGATACTCGGGCAGGGTGGCGAACAGCGCTTCTAACAGCTCACGGATGATGCCCCGTGCCTCGCCATCCAGCGCATAGGACGTCGGCGGACTTTCGGCGGACATGGCAAAACGCAACAGGCGTGCTTCGCCTGCCTGGGTGGCAGACATGCCGAGCCCCTCAATGCACAGCGCCAGCAGCAATAGACAGGCCGCTCGAATTAGCTTGACCGCCCCGTGTGCTGGTTGCAACGGACCTGATCTGACCCCATTTGCCGACTGCATAAGCCTACTCTTAGCTGCGCATCCCGCAGTATAGCCAGGGCGCGCGGCTTATCGGGGGTTACTGTTTAGGCCCCGGAGCCTTGTTCGCGATCTGCGCCGGGGTATTGAATATGCTGGGCTATTGGGGCCACCCTTTATCCCTGCTCAGCAACCTTGTCATTTGCCAAGGCACTGCGCCGCCAGTGTGCCATTCACTCCACAGGACCACCCATGCAAGCCGCAAAACCCGCACTAATCCGCGAAACCTTCCCCGTCGGGCCTTTGCAGTGCAACTGCACTATTATTGGCGACCCCGTGACCAAAAAGGCCATAGTGGTCGATCCGGGCGGCAATCCGGAGCTGATCATGGCGCGCCTGGAGGCGCACGGGCTCAAGGTGGTGAGCATTATTCACACCCATGCCCATCTGGATCACTTCCTCGCGTCCGGGCAGATGAAGGAGAAGACCGGCGCCACCCTGCACCTGCACAAGGAGGATCAGTTCCTCTGGGACAATCTGGAAATGCAGTGCCGCATGTTTGGCGTGCCCTATACCCCGGTGCCGGCACCGGACCAGTGGTTGGCCGATGATGAGGAACTGGCCTGCGGCTGTGGCGTGGCGCTGCATACCCCGGGGCATACGCCGGGCTCGATGAGTTTCTGGTTTCCCCAGGACAAGCTGCTGATCGCCGGTGATACCCTGTTCCGTCGCGGCATTGGCCGTACCGATCTGTGGGGCGGCGACTACAAGACCATCGAGCGCTCGATCAAGCAGCGCCTGTATAGCCTGGATGAGGAGGCCACCGTGGTCACTGGCCACGGTGATGACACCCGTTTGGGCGATGAAATGCGTGAAAACCCTTTTGTCCGGGCCTGAGCACAGGGAATTTTCTGTGCTGATACGGATCTAAACTTCGCTAGTTAAATTTGGCAAAAACTGCCGCAGGAGCTTCAACCATGTTCAGCCCATCACGCCTGATCCTTAGTGCCACCCTGGCTGCCTTGCTGGCAGGTTGTGCCACGCAAAATCCCTATGACAACCAGACCTCTACCGCCCCCGAAGGCGGCATGAGCAAAACCGCCAAGTATGGTGGCCTGGGCGCCCTGGCCGGTGCCGTCGCCGGCGCGGCGATCAGCCACGACAACCGCGGCAAGGGGGCGTTGATCGGTGCGGCGGTTGCTGGCGCGGCTGGTGCGGGTTACGGCTATTACGTCGACAAACAGGAAGCCGAGCTGCGCCGCAGCATGGAAGGCACCGGGGTGCAGGTCGAGCGCCAGGGCGACAATCTGCAGTTGATCATGCCCGGCAATATCACCTTCGCCACCAATTCGGCGGATATCGCCGGCAATTTCTACGCGCCGCTGAACAACCTGGCCAATTCCTTCAAGCAGTACGACCAGAACAGCATCGAGATCGTCGGCCACACCGACAACGTTGGCGCCTACCAGTACAACATGACCCTGTCCCAGCGTCGGGCGCAGAGCGTGGCCAACTACCTGACGGCTCAGGGCGTCAATGGCATGCGCATCACCACCCGCGGCATGGGCCCGGACCAGCCCATCGCCAGCAACGCCACCGAAGCGGGCCGTTCGCAGAACCGTCGGGTGGAAATCAATCTGCGGCCCCTGCCGGGCGCCCAGCCCTGATCGAGCTAGCGCTTCCCGCCGCATCGCCCTGCTTAGCCCGGTCCTTGGGCTGAGCAGGGGTTGTCACGCCCGTATGCCATCGATGCTTGGGCTTAACCGTCTGTCGCCTCTCTTTGCACTTGAGTCCATGGCCGCAATTGCTGGCTAGACTGAAGCCTAGGTTCTGTAGCGTATTGGCCGGTTGGCCTTGCCACTGGCCGCAAGGGAATGATCTGGGGGCCGCATGGATGATTGGCGCTACGCCCTTTCTGCTGGGTCCTGCTTGTCGCGTTGGGCTGTCGCGAACCTGTTTCGGGTACTGCGCGGTGCGGGCTCCGTTGTTTATGCGATTTAGAACAATCATTTCTTGCGCTCTGCGGGTACCACGCAGCCTTAGGTTGCGCCCGTGCGCTGGCGCGTGCGCGTTGCTGAGCGGCAGGGCTTGAGGCGGTAAAGGAAGGCAGTGTCTGGCCTGAAACCAGGGCCAGCTGCTGTCACCAAGGGAAAAGGAGAGTGCTATGGCGCAAGTGCAGACAAGCATCCAGAGCAAGACCCAGATTCTATTGGTGGTCGATGAGCGCTTGGCGGAGTTCGAGGCGCTGCTGGCCGATGATGACTGGCAGCTGCGCGCTGTCGATTCTGCCGATGCGGCGCTGCAGTGCCTGCTGGAAGACCCGGTCGGGCTGGTGCTGCTGGATGTACAGACACCCCATCTAAATAGCTTCGAGCTGGTGCGGCGGCTGCGCGACAGCCCCAATGGCCGCAGTATCCCTATAGTCTTTATCGCCGCCGTGGCGCAGAGCCAGGACATCCTGCTGCGCTGCTATATGGGCGGCGCGGTGGATTTCGTGCTCAAGCCCTGCGCGCCGGTGTTGCTGCGCCACAAGATCCGCTGCCTGCTCGAACACGAACGTAACCGCTCCGAGTTGCAGCTACTGACCCAGCAGCTGGATCGCGCGCTGGCGTTCAATGCCTCGGTACTGGATAACGCCGCCGAGGGCATCATGGTGGTGGGCGAGGACGGCCGGATCAATTTCGCCAATCCGGCAATGGCGCGCATGCTGCAAACCCAGGTGCGCGGCCTGGAGGGTCGTGAGTTCCTGTCCTGCATCAGCAGCCCGCTGCTGGACAGCGATTGGCGCCTGTCCGAGTTCTACCGGCACTGGTTGCGCAACGAGACCTATCGCCTGCAAGAGGTCTATCTGGAGGCCGAGGGCGGTAGCAGCGTGCCGGTGGCCTTGTGCTGTTCGCCGCTGCCGCACCTGCAGCCGGGGATGGTGGTGATCGCCCAGGATATGTCGACGGTGCGTTCGTTACGGGCCCAGTTGCAATCCCAGGCGGTCACCGATGCCCTTACCGGGCTGCTCAATCGGCACGGTTTTCACCAGGCGCTGGGCGCCGCCCTGGCACGCAGC
>DASUOY010000329.1:0-6624 GCA_036276395.1 Pseudomonas sp. | reverse complement strand
GGCGATGGACGGCACCATGCGCAAGCGCCTGCACCGCACGCCCCTGGTCGGCGAGGCGCGCATCAAGACTGGCACCCTGAACAATGTGCGCGCCATCGCCGGCTATAGCCGCGACAGCAACGGCAACAGCTGGGCCGTGGTAGCCATCCTCAACGACCCGCGCCCCTGGGGCGCCTCGTCTATCCTCGACCAGGTGCTGATCGATCTGTATCGCCAACCCAAGCTCAGCGCCCAGCGCTAAGTTCGCCTTACCCCGCCAATCCCAAGCAACCCAGGGCCTGTTACAGGCCCCGGGTTTGCGCACGCGCCCACAACCCGTCACGCCAGCGCAATTAGGACGCTTGAAGGGCCGCGCGCATGAGGGCAAAGTGCTATACGAGAAAGGGGGCAGGTTCGCTCCCGCATAAGAATAAAGAGGTTTGTGCATGCCTCGTATCTGGCTTGCGGTGCTGTTGTTCTGGCTATGCGGTTCGGCGTGGGCCTTACAGCCGGCCCAGATCGACCAGCAAGACCTGCGCCTGTCGCTGGGTCCGGCCATGGGCTATCTGGAAGATGCGCGAGGCGAGCTGAACGTCGAAGAGATCGGCCGCCTGAGCGACGAGCGCTTCACCCCGGTGCAGGGCGAGCATGCCAACCTGGGCAAGAATGATTCGGTGTGGTGGTTCCGGGTGCGCCTGGACAACCACCTGCAGCAGCCACTGCCCGGCTATCTGGAAGTCAACTACCCGCTGCTCGACCATTTGCAGCTGTTCCAGGCTGACGCCGACGGCCAGTGGCAGGTGCAGGACAGCGGTGACCGCTACGCCTTCTCGCAGCGCCCGGTGCAGGTGCGCAACTTCTGGTTCCCGATCACCCTGACGCCCGGCAGCAATACCCTGCTGATCCGCGTCGAGACCACCAGCACGGTATTCGTGCCGGTATTCTTTAGCACCCAGCATGCCAGCGCCGCGGCCCAGGAAAACCTGATGGGCATCAACGGCGCGTTCTATGGCGTGATCTTCGCCATGTTCTGCTACAACCTGTTCCTGTTTCTCTCGCTGCGCGAGGCGGCCTACTTCTGGTACCTGATCTACAGCCTGAACATCGGCCTGTTCGCCGCCAGCTTCGACGGCATGCTGTTCAAGCTGCTGCCTGAGCATATCGGCCTGCAGTCGGTGAGCATCTATATCCTGATGTATATCCACTGCCTGACCGCCACCCAGTTCAGCCGCCACTTCCTGCATACCCAGCAGCACTTCCCGCGCCTGGACCTGGGCCTGCGCCTGTTTATGCTGCTGGTCGGCGGCTGCCTGGTGTCGGTGCCGCTGATCGGCCTGCAGGCCTGGAATATCCTGGCCAGCCTCACCGTGCTGGCGGTGTCCCTGGTGCTGCTGCTCAGCGGCGCCTATGTCTGGCGCCAGGGCCTGCGCTACGGCTCCTACTACATCCTCGCCTGGGGCGCGCTGCTGGCCTCCTTTATCATCGCCACCTTCGGCTCCCTGGGTATCGAACTGTTCGGCATGTATGGCGCGGCGGTGGTCAAGGTCGGGGTCACGGTGGAGCTGATCACCCTGTCGATCGGCCTGGCCGACCGCATCAATATGCTCAAGGAAGAAGGCTTCCAGTCGCGCCGCGCTGCCGAACAGGCGGAAATCGAGAACCAGGCCAAGAGCCGCTTCCTGGCCAAGATGAGCCACGAAATCCGCACCCCGCTCAATGGCGTGCTGGGCATGCTGCAACTGCTCAAGGAAACCCCGTTGGACCGCAGCCAGCGCTTTTATGTCGACACCATTTCCAGCTCCGGCAGCTCATTGATGGCAGTGATCAACGACATCCTCGACTACGCGCGCATCGAGTCCGGCAAGCTCAGCCTGGAGCATATCGACTTCGACCTGGAGGAGCTGGTCTCGGAAACCCTCAGCCTGTTTACCGGCCAGGCCATGGACAAGCGCCTGCGCCTCTATGTCAGCCTGGAAGCCGGGGTGCCCCGACGCATCCAGGGCGACCCGACGCGGCTCAAGCAGGTGCTGATGAACCTGTTGAGCAATGCCCTGAAGTTCACCGCCGAAGGCCATGTGTCGCTGAATCTATCGCGGCGCAACGACTCCCAGGGCAATCCCCACCTGGTATTCGCCATCAGCGACAGCGGTATCGGCATCAGCGAGCAGGCCCTGGCCAGCCTGTTCGACTCCTTCGCCCAGGGCGACTCCAGCACCACCCGCCGCTACGGCGGCAGCGGCCTGGGCCTGGCCATCAGCAAGGAACTGGTGGAAATGATGGGCGGGCGGATCGAGGTGCAAAGCACCCAGGGCCAGGGCACCCGGTTCGCCTTCGATATTCCCCAGACCCAGCAGCCAAGCAACCCCGACCCCTTGGGCGAGCTGCTCAAGGGCCGCACCGCCCTGCTCACCTCCCTCGATGGCCTGGGCCTGGATGCCTTGAGCCGCCTGCTCGGACGCTGGGGCATGCGCACCGAGCGCTGCCAGAACCCGGAAAGCCTGCAAGGCTACCTCGAAGACTTCGCCGCCCCGCCGCTGCTGGTGCTGATGGCCCCCTGGCCCGGCAGCATCCAGCATTGGCTGGATTCCCTGCGCCCGTTGCTGCAACCCAACCAGCGCGTGCTGCTGCTCTGCTCCCCCGAACAGAGCCAACAACTGCCTAGTGGCGCAGGGCTGCGCCTGCTCAGCCTGACCCAGCCGGTGGCCATCACCGCCCTGCGCAGTGCCTTGCTGGAGCTCTATGACGAGCAGCCCACGCCCGAAATCCGCCCACTGCCGCAGGTACGCCGCGACAGCGCCGCCACGCCCTGCATCCTGGTCGCCGAGGACAACCCGGTGAACCAGCTGGTGGTGCAGGGCTTCCTGAAAAAGCGCGGCTATAACGTGCGCCTGGTGACCAACGGCCTGGCGGCGGTCAATGAATACCAACGCGACCCCAGCGCCACCCAGTTGATCCTGATGGATTGCGAGATGCCGGAAATGGACGGCTTCGAGGCCACCCGGCAGATCCGCCGCCTGGAGCGCCTGCACAAGCTGGCCGCGGTGCCGATTGTCGCGCTGACCGCGCATATCCTCGACGAACACCGCCAGCACGGCAGCGAAGTCGGCATGAATGACTTTCTCGGCAAGCCCCTGGACAGCGCCAAGCTCTACAGCACCCTGGAGCACTATCTGCAGCAGCCGGCCACCGATAAGGCGCTATAGGTCGCCAGAACCCGGCGCGCGCGTTAGCATCGCCGCCCTGTTGTGGAGAAATTGCCGTGCTGATCCCGCCCCACCTGCTGCAAGCCGATACCCTAACCGGCCTGATCGAAGACTTCGTCACCCGCGAGGGCACCGACAATGGCGATGAAACCCCGCTGCAAACCCGCGTACAACGGGTGCGCCGGGCGCTCGACAAGGGCGAGGCGGTGATTGTTTTCGATGCGGAAAGCCAGCAGTGCCAGCTGGCGCTTAAACGCGATGTGCCCAAGGAATGGCTGCTCAATCTGGAACCAGAGCAATAACGCCCCGCCCCCCAGTAACTTAGGCCGCCCTGACGCGGCTAGCCGCGTAGCCCGGCCTCGCGTTCCCAGGCGCAGCGCACCCGCAACTCGCCCTCATCGGGGCTGTGCAGGCCGTTGTCCGATTCCCAGCGGAAGGTGTGGGTGCCGTTCAACTCGGTTTCCAGGTGCACCACCGCACTGGCCCAGTACAGGCGCTTGAGCAACGCCTCGAACTGCTTGATCCACAGGGCCCACTCGTATTCCACCGTGCGGTAGCTGGCGCCGAAATGGATCACCTGGGTCTGGTACAGGCCATCGCCCGGCTGCTCGCAGCAGGCGAACATCTCCCGACCGAGAAAGCTCCAGGTATCGCCCGCGGGCAACTCATCGAGCACCTGGCGATTGAGTTCACGACGCAGGCGGCTCTGCTCCGAACTGTCCGACGGGCAGTCACGGATGCACCCATAAACGATGGACTCAGACTCCACGTCGCCACTCCAAAAAATCCAGGCTGCCTTCTATCACAGCCTCATACAGCAAGGAAGGAACTGCCGCTAAATAAGCGCAAGAGGCGGGTGAGCGCCGTGGCTACCCGGTCATGCTCGCGCACGCGGCGCGCCCTACGGGCTGCCTGCTGCGTATCTTGGGTAGGGTGCGCCGTGCGCACCAAAGCCCTTGATCCGCCGACACGCCGTGTCCCTCAACGAGAGGTGCCTGTGCGATGTCCGCGCCCCAGTACCCAGGCCAACAGACTCATCAACAGCGCCAGAGCGGTCAGCACCATAAAGGGCAACTGGTAATTGCCCGCCAGGTCGCGAGCCAGGCCGGTCAGCACCGGGGTCAGGCTGGCCAGGCTGTAGCCCATAAACAGCATCATCGCCGTCCAGCGGCTGACCGCCAGCGGCGAACCGGCCTCATACAGCGGCAGCACCAGGGACAGGGCAAAGGAGCCGCCCAGACCAAAGCCTATGCTTACCGCCCAGAACTCGGGCCACAGGGTCGGGGCAAAGCTGATCATCCCCAGGCTCAGGGTAGACAGCAGACCGCAGCCGAGCAGCAGCAGGTAGCGATTGCCCAAGCGCTGCGCCAACCAGGGCAGCGCAAAGGCGCTGGGCAAGCCCATCAGCATCGAGATGCTGAACAGGCTGTTGCTGTGCAGCAGGCTCAGGCCAGCCTCGTGGTAACGCGCCACGGCCCAGGTCGCCAGGGCGTAGAACAGCCCGGCCTGAAGGGCGAAGAACGCGCTGATCAACCAGGCCCGCGGCTTGCGCCAGGGCAACCCGGGCTGATTCTCGCCCGCCACCTGGGCCTCGAGCTGGTTAGGCAGCCACAGCCACAGCAGCACCCCGAGCACGGCCGGCACGGCCCAGAGCGCCAGCCCCAGGGCCCAGTCATCGCCGAGCAGTTGCAGCGCCGGCGGCGTCAGCACCGCCCCGCCGGCACCGCCAAGCGCCATGCCCAGGGAATACCAGCCCACCACGCTGCCCATGCGCGTAACGAAATGGCGCTTGATAAAGCCCGCCAACAGCGGCCCCGCCACCGCGATGGCAGCGCCCAGCAGCACCGCGCTGCCGATCAGCACGCCACTGACATGCCCGGCCAGGCGGGACAGCAAGGCCAGGGCGATTACCCCCATGCACAGGGCGATGGTGCGTTCCAGGCCGATACGCAGGGCCAGGCGCGGCGCCAGGGGCGCCAGCAGGCCCATGCACAACACCGGCAGCGCCGTGGTCAGGCTGATCAGGCTACGGCTCAGCGCCAGTTCGGTGGCGATCCGCTCGATCAGCGGCGCCAGGGAGGTGATACCGGGGCGCAAGTTGAAGGCCGCCAGTATCAGGGCCAGCAAGAGCCAGCCCTGGGGGAAAGGTTTCACAGCACATCCATCAGTTTCGCGGCCATGCCGACATGGCCACAAACCCTAGCGGCCGAGCTTGCCCCAGGCAAGCCCGAACGCCGATAAAGTTGACCAGCCGATCAACCGCTTCAGGCCTGTTTGACCTTGGCCGCGCGCATCTTGTCGGCCATATTGGCCATCTCGTTGTACAGCAACTGCGGCTCCTTCTGCTTCAGAGCCCAGGCCATGCGGCCCTGCTCATGGGGCAGGATCATAAACTCGCCCTTGGCGATCGCCTGGTAGATGTACTCGGCGATATCCGCCGCGCTGATCGGCGAGCTTTCCAGCAGCTTGCCGACCTGGGCCTTCATCGCCGGGGTCGGGCCACGGAAGGAGTCGAGCAGGTTGGTCTGGAAGAACGAGGGGCAAACCACATGCACGCCGATTTCCTGGGATTTCAACTCAGCCAGCAGGCTTTCCGAAAGCGCCACCACACCGGCCTTGGCCACGTTGTAGTTACTCATGGCCGGGCCCTGCATCAGCGCCGCCATGGAGGCGATATTGACGATCTTGCCCTTGCTCTGCTCCAGCAGCGGCAGGAAGGCCTTGCAGCCCTTGACCACGCCCATCAGGTTGATGGCGATCTGCCAATCCCAATCTTCCAGCGACAGCTCGTTGAAGAAGCCACCCGAGGCCACGCCGGCGTTGTTGACTATCACATCGATGCCGCCGAGCTTTTCCTCGCAGGCCTGGGCAAAGGCCGTCAACTGGCTGTAGTCACGCACATCGCAGCGCTGGGTAAAGCCGTCGCCACCGGCGGCGCGGACCATCTGCAGGGTTTCGGCCAGGCCCGGCTCATTGACGTCCGAGAGTGCCAACTGCCAACCCTCACGGGCCCAACGCAGGGCGATCTCGCGCCCCAAACCCGAACCTGCGCCGGTGATCATCATGCGATTTTGCATACAGAGGCTGCCTTGTTGTGCTGTGGTAGATGGGCCCAGTGTAGCCAAGGAATGATTGCCCCCCATGCACCATAAAGCCGCTGAATGATCAGCTAGCAGGCTGTTGAAAAACTACCTGCGTTGCCATCGCGGCGTTAAAAACAAGCTCGGCAAGCCGCTTGCGGCTAACGCGCTTCAGCGCGGCCCGTAGGGCGAACGAAGCGAGTAATGCTCATGTACAGCTCGTAAACACCGCTTTTTCGCCGTTTTGACCAGCCGGAGGCTGTTACTAACGTAGCGCCTTGCGCTGGCTGCCTCGCCTACGTTTTTCAACAGTCTGCTAAAGCGCGGGGCTGGCCCGTAGGGTGCGCCGTGCGCACCAAGAA
>DASUOY010000328.1:0-8336 GCA_036276395.1 Pseudomonas sp. | reverse complement strand
ACTGCTTGATATCGGCCTCGCTCAGGCTTATCGCCAAGGGAGCCATATTCGGGCTGGCCCGCTCGCCACTGGCGAAGCGCTTGAGCTGTGCCGCCAGGTACGACGCCGGCTGGCCCGCCAGGGTCGGATAACCCTGGTGCTGTGAGCGACCTTGGGCACCATGGCAACCGATACAGGCGTCGGTCAGGCGTGGCCACGGCCCGCCATCGGCCTCGCTGGCCTCGCTGGAGGTCTCGATATGGGTGATCAGACGATAAAGGTCGAGACCATCGCGGCCATAAACGGCCAGCAGAACCGCAACCACTGCAACAACACCCAGTACTATCAATTTCTTCATCTTCGCCTCCTATGCCCGACGCAGGGCGTTGAGTGCCTGCAGGGCACTCTGGTGGCCCGAACGTACGGCGCCATCCATGTAACCGGCCCAGATGTCGGCGGTCTCGGTACCGGACCAGATCAGGTTGCCGCAGGGGGGGTGTAGCGCTTCACCATGGGCGGTCCAGAAGCCCGGCGGGATGGCCGAGACGCAGGTGATCGACCAGGGGTCGTCGCGCCCCCAATCCTGGTCGTGGTAGGCCACCGGTTGCAGCGCTTGGTCTCCCCAGGCCCGGGCGAAGATCTCCGTCAAGATGCGCTTGGCCGTTTCCGGATCAGAAGGGAGATTGGCGTTGGAGATAAAGGCATTGATGATGCCGATCTCGCCATTGGGCGGTGAGTTGTCCCAGGCCCAGATAATGGGACCATTGGACTGGAAGATGTGCCCGTTCAGCCCTTTTTCCCGCCAAAATGGGCGGGAGTACACCATGGCAATCTTGCGCGCCGGAGAATGCGCGGGCCAGGCACGTTGCAGCGCGGCACGCGCCGCCGGCAAGGCCGGCTCGAACTGCACCTGGTTGCACAGCGCGGGATGGATGGCCACGATGACCTTGCGTGCACGAATCAACCCCTGATCCGTGTGCAGCGTGACGATCTCGCCATCCCAGCCGGAAATCTTGCGCACCGGGCACTGCAAGCGCAGCTTGTCGGCCAGTTGCTCCGCCATCTTGCTGCTGAGAATCTGCGAGCCTCCGACGAAGCGTGTGCCCTGGGCGCTGTCCTTGATCGAATCGAGTTTCTCGTAGTCGCAGCTGGCCGAGTTGATCATGGACAGATAATGCAGCAGGCCCATTTTGGCCGGGCTTGCCCCACCGGTAAGTGTCAGGGCGGCATCCCAGCCCGAGCGTTCCTCGGGCTTGATGTTCTGCGTGGCCAGCCAGTCGCCGACCGAGAGTTTGTCCAGCTCGGCAGCCTTCGGCGATTTCCAGGGTGCACCCGAAGGCACGTCGCGGGACATCTCGCTCAGCTTGTGCGCGACGTTCATGTCGGTGCCGAAGGTACCCTCCAGATCGATCTCCAGACGGCCCTCCCCACCCATGATGACTGTGCGCCCGTCATAGAACTGCGGGAAGGTGCCTACCTCCAACTGACGTGCGAGATCTTCCACCGCGGTCTGACCGGGCCCTATCCATTGGCCACCGACCTCGGAGACATGTCCGTCGCCCACATCGAAATTGAGGGTTCGACCGCCAACGCGATCCCTAGCCTCCAGCACCACAAAGGACTGACTGCCAGCCAACTGCAGATCCCGCGCAGCGGTCAGGCCGGCCAGACCACCGCCGATGATGGCCACATCGACAACGCCGCTCGCCTGGTCGAGGTCTTCACTGGCATTGGCCAGCCCCACTTTCAGGCCCAGGCCACCAACGGCCACAGTGGCGCCTGCAAGCTTCAACAATTGCCGGCGCCTCGAATCGAGGCCAACTTCAACGCTTGGCTTCTTGGACATACGTAGCGCCTCTCGCAGTTGTTAGGGAAGTGGGTTGACCAGCTGGAACTTCGGCCCGACGCAGCAGTTGCGCGCCAAACATCATCAGCCACAGAGGAAAGATCAGGACGACCACGACCAACAGCAGATTGGTCAGCACTGCCAGGCTCTGGAAAAAGCCGCAGACGAAGAACAAGCCAAAGCACCAGCCGACGATGCTCAACGGCCACAGGATGGATTTGCCCCAGCCTGCATCCTTGAGTTGCTTGCCGACGATCAGGCCCCAGAACAGCACGACGGGGCCCTCGCACCACCACAGGCCCTTCTGGCTAGCGGTGGCGATGCTGGTCCAGGTGGCCTCGGCGGCGGCCTTTGCGGCTTCGCCCCCTTCGGCATGCAGGCTGGCGAGCGGGTTGAGCACCGCCAACTGCAGACTGGCACCGGCCACCCCCAGGATGACGTAGACAACGATGGCCAGAACCGCCATGTCGCCCAGGGCCCCTGCCCTGTCGCGGAAACTGGCCCAGAAGTAGCCGCCGATGATCAGCAGCGGCAGATAAAAGCCGAGAACATCCGCCAGCATCGACCAGCGGAAGAACTCCCGTACCTGTGCCGAAGCGGTCAACATGTAGGCACCTTGCAGGGACAGATTCATATCGCCCTGGGTGACCACCAACATGAAACCGACATTCAGATAGGCGAAGATTCCACCCAGGATTGCGGCCCAGGCCGTGAGCTGCACGACTTCTTTCGAGTTGGCATTCATAGATTCAGCTTCCAAATAAATAATCGAAATTGGACGACAGGGTCAGTCAGCGGCAGCGCGACGCGCCCGACTGTTGGTCCATCCGTCCATCCGGTTCGCCGCCCCGAGGGCGAACTTGACGGCGCACCACTGCAGGGGTTCGGGCAGCGTGGATGGCGTCTTGTGGCGCAATGCGGCCAGCAGCGGATGCTCGGTACCGCCAATCCGTTCGGCGAGCAGTTGCCCCATCATCGATTGAGTGGCAACGCCATGCCCCGAACAGCCGGCGGTATAGAGCACGTTGTTGTGGGCGCCTGTCTCGCCAACCACCGGCAAGGCGTCGTAGGCCATGCTCACGTAACCGCTCCAGGTCGAGCGGATGCCCAGCCCGCGCAGGGTCGGATGGCGCTCGTTCAGCGCCGTGGCCAGCGCTTGATAAGCGGCCTGGTCCGGCTCGTTCGGCGTCTGCCCGCCATAGGCGTAACCGAGCTGCTTGGTGGTAATCACCAGGGTATTGCGGGCCGTCAGGCGGTGGCTCTCCATGGTCCAGTGCGCGGTAATCAGGCCTTCCCTTCCCTGCCAGCCCAGCGTCGCCAGCTGCGCTGCGGACAACGGCTCGGTCTCGATCGCCGAGACGCGCAATGGCACGACCTTATCCTTGAGCAGGCCGAGCTGTGGGGTATAGGCGTTGGTGGCGAGCACCAAAAATGGCGCGCTGGCAAAACCCCGCTTGGTCATGCAACGGATGTTCTGCCCTGCGCTGTAGGACAGCAGCGGCGTGTTCTCGTACAGCTTCACTCCGGCCTCAAGCGCCGCGCGGCGCAGGCCAAGCACATACTTGCCTGGGTCCAGGGTGCCACCGTGTTGCTGGGCGTAACCGAACAGAAACGCCGGTGGTATCCCGCGCGCGCGCATCTCGGCAGAATCCAGGAACTGCGTCTGGGAGCCCAGCTCGAGGCCGAGCTGCATGGCCTTGCGGATTTTCTTCTCCTGCGAGGGATGCACGGCCACGCGGATATTACCCGAGCGGTTGTAGTCGCAAGCGATGCCGAGTTCGTCGAGCCTGCGCTCCACGTAGCTGACGCCCTCGTCGTAAAAGCTGACGATTTTCCGCGCCTGTTCGATGCCGACACGCTTGTGGAAGAACTCGAATTCGATGCCCAGGCTGCCACCGAGGTAGCCCGCATTACGCCCACTGGCACCGAACCCGGCAAACTCCTGCTCGAGCACTATCACTTTTGCACCGCGAGCCGTCAGCTCCAACGCGGTGGATAGGCCGGCGAAGCCGGCACCAACCACTATCACGTCGGCGCTGACATTACCTTCCAGCTCCGGCTGTAGGTCAGCCGGCCTTTCCAGCCAGCCGCCGTGGCGACGAAATTGCCCGACTTCACTGCTGGAACTGTTCTTCGTGCCGCGACGGAATGCTGACATGGTAGGTGCTCCTATCGGCTCAGAATGTGAACAGCCACGGCGCCTTCCTCGACGCCGATCAGGCCGCCACCGTTTTCCTGGATCGCATGGCGCGCGCCCTCGACCTGGCGGGCACCGGCTTCGCCGCGCAGCTGGGTGGTCAGCTCGAAGAGCTGGCCGATACCGGTGGCGCCGAGCGGATGACCCTTGGATTCCAGGCCGCCGGAGGTATTGATCGGAATCCGCCCGCCCACGGTGAAATCTCCGCGTTCGGCGCACACCCCGCCCAGCCCCATCGGTGCCAAGCCGAGGTTTTCCGCCTGGATGATCTCGCCCATGGCCGAGGCGTCGTGGACCTCGGCGACATGCATGTCTTGCGGACCCAGCCCTGCAATCTCGTAGGCCTGTAACGCGGCCAGGTGGCTGACGTGTTTGTCCGTCTCATCCATGCTGCGCAGGGTGAAGCTGCGAATCACGCTGGCGGAGATGCGCACGCAGCGCTTGGGATCGGCACCAATCCGCTTCAAACCCGCCTCAGTGCAGATGATCGCGGCGGCGGCGCCGTCGGTCATAGGTGCGCACATCGGCAGAGTGATCGGATAGGTGATCGGCGGTGCCGCCAGCACTTCCTCGATGGTGAAGGGCTTGCGGAACTGCGAGTAGGGATTGTGCACCGAGTGGTTGTGGTTCTTCGCGCACACCGCCGCGATCTGCCGCTGGGTGGTGCCGTAGGTCTTCATGTGCCAGCGGCAGAAGCCTGCGTAAATGGACATAAAGCGACTGTACGGGCGATCGGACTCCGAACCGGGCGGAGGAACGATGCCATCGCCCATCTTCGACAGGATGGCGAAGTTCTCCTCGGCGCGGGCGACGTCCCAGCCGGCCTCGAACAGGGCGAAGGATTTCGCCTTGTCGGCCACCACCATCTTTTCGCAGCCCAGGGCCAGGGCGACATCGGTGGCCCCGGCGCGAAGGCTCTGCACCGCCAGATGCACCGCGGTGCTTCCGGAGGCGCAGGCGTTCTCGACGTTGTAGGCCGGCACCCCCTCGATGCCGATCTTGCTCATGATCACCTGCCCCGGAATCGACAGCTGGCCCTGCAGCGCGCCGTTGGTGATACCGGCGTAGAACACCGCGCCGATATCGGCGCGCTGGGCGCCGGCATCCGCCAGCGCGCCGTTGAGCGCCTCCAGGGCCAGGTCCTGGAGGCTGCGATCCGGATGACGACCGAACTCGGTCATCGCGATGCCGGCAATATAAATGGGTTCCATCAGAAGACTCCTCGACTTCAGATCTGCCGGCTGGCGCCTTGCCAGTAGCGGGCACGTAGGTCCTTCTTCAGCACCTTGCCTACCGGGCTACGCGGTAAGGACTCGACGATGTCGATCGACTTCGGTGCCTTGACTGAGCCGAGCTTGTCCTTGCACAGGGCAATCAGCGCTTCGACGTCGATGTTCTGACCCTCGTTCAGCTCGATAACGGCCTTGACCGCCTCGCCCCACTTCTCGTCCGGCACGCCGATCACCGCGCAGTCGCGCACCGCGGGATGCCCCCAGAGCACCTGCTCGACCTCGCTCGGATAGACGTTGAAGCCGCCCGAGATAATCATGTCCTTCTTGCGGTCAGTGATGTGCAGGTAGCCATCGGCATCCAGGTGACCGATATCGCCGGTGTGCAGCCAGCCGTCGATGATGGTCTCCGCGGTCTTATCCGGGTCCTTGTAGTAACCCTTCATGATCAGGTCACCGCGCACGCAGATCTCGCCGGTTTCGCCCTGGGCGAGGATCTGGTTGTCGTCGTTCATGATCTCGACACGAATCAGCGGATTGGGCCGGCCGACGGAGGACAGCCGCTCATCATTGGCCACTTCACCCTCGATGAAGTGCTCACCCGGCGTCAGGTGGGCGATGGCGCCCGGCGCCTCGGTCTGCCCGTAGCCTTCCATCATCACCGGGCCGAACACCTCGATCGCCTGACGTAGCTTGTCCACCGACATCGGCGCAGCACCGTAGAGGAAGTAGCGCAGCGACGAGAAGTCGACCTTCTTGTTCAGATCTGGAATGTCCAACAGCCGGTAGATCACGGTCGGCGGCAGGAAGAACTCTGTCACCTTGTAAGTAGGGATGGCCGCCAGCAGCAATTGCGGCTCAGGCTTGGTGATCACCACGACGGTGCCGCCCCTGGCCGTGCACGGCAGGGACAGCATGCCGGCGGTATGGGTCATGGGCGCCGCCGCCAGATTCACCGGCCGGTTGCCCGCCGGGTAAGGCATGTTGATCATCACGTGGGCGAAGCTGGTCTGCACGCTGCGATGGGTGTTCATCACCCCCTTGGGCAGACCCGTGGTACCACCGGTAGGGCCGAGCCAGATCACATCATCCGGATCGACGGCGACCCGCGGATCGTTCACCGATTGCTGCGCGATAAAGTTCTGCAGCGACTCGGCACCCTCCACCTCACCGTCGATGCAGACCCAGAGGCTAATCTTGGGTAGTTGCGGCCGCAGAGCGGCGATGGTCTCGGCGAACTCGCGCTGAAAGAACAGCACCTCGCAGTCGAACACATCCAGTACATGGCGGTTTTCCTCGGGCGCGTTGCGCGCGCCCACCGGAATCCAGCACAAGTTGGCGCGCCACAGGCCCAAGGCACAAAGCCAGGCCGTCACATCGTTGGCCGCCCAGACCGCGCCCTTGACCCCGGAGGCAAATCCCTTCGCCAGCAAGGCATTAGCGATGCGGCAGGACATCTCACCCGCCTCGGTAAAGCTCGTGACCACACCGTCCTGGATATAGGCGGCGCCGCGCGGATTGATCCGCCAGCCACGGTCGAAGAAATCAATAATCGCCATTTTCGTCACTTCACAGCTGGGTGATGGATGCGCGAGCCAGGCCACGCTGTTCGAGGAAACCGAGCATGTAGCGGTGACCGAAGGCCTTGGACGACGAGGCGAAGCCGACTTTGGCAACGTCGTTATCCAGCAGCTTGACCACTGCAGCAGCATGCAGGGCACCGGTGGCAATGTAAGGCGTGATGCCATGCACGGTGGCACGTACAGCGGCCAGTCGGCCGCGACCGATGGCGAAGTCGACACTGCGCTGCAGGTTGCCGCGCTCACGCGGAGGCATGACCGGAGTGGTGGAGTCCACCAGACTCTGGATCACCGCATCCTGCTGTTCCTTTGGCAGGTGCTTGTACTCGGCCTCCCACTTCTCGCCCAGCGCATGCACGGTTTTCATCACATTGTTGTCGTAGAAACCCACGCAGGAGATGCAGCTACGCACGCGCGAATCGTTCTGGAAGTAGATAGGCAGCGAAGTGCCGCCCCACGGCAGGCAGAACACCGACTGCAGGAAGTCGGGCGACACGACGTTGAAACTGGAACGCGGGTCATGGGGAACCAGCTCGTTCTCCCACAGGTAGTTGGACTCCTGACGATAGGTTTCGAAAATGGTTGCCGCAGAACCGACCGAGACGCCGGCACCGCCACGAGGACCGCGGGTCAGGGTTGCGGTTTCCAACGCATCCACGCCCTCGGTTTCCAGAGCCAGCTCCGCCGCGATTTCGGCAAAGGTGTACATGTAGGCAATAGAGGGAGACAGCAGCAGGCCGGCCTGGCGGAACTGCTCACCGAACTGATCGCGCAGAGCGTGGATGTGCTGCTGCTCGCCGGCCGGATCCAGGTAGTGGCAGCCGGCTTTCAGCGCTGCCTCGACAGTAATCAGGCCAAAGTTAGCGAACGGGCCGACGGTGCTGCAGACAACGCGAGCGCCCTTGAACACCTTAATCAGGGCTTCAACCTCGTGCGGGCACTCGATGATCTCGTAGGTGGCCGACTCCAGATTCACGACGCGTTGCGCCATCATTTCTTTGGCACGAGCCGCATTGCGCGCCACGGCAGTGAAGGGAATGCCCTGGTCGATCAGCCAATCCATCATCAGCATGCCGGTGTAGCCGCTGGCGCCATAGACAACAACAGGATATTTAGCCATTTCGAGTACCTCGTTTTGTTCTTGGATAGTGTCTGGTGAAACGGATGGATCAGTTCTGCCCCCAACCCTCGGCATAGAGCTGCTGTGCCAGCAGCCCCAGGCGCATGGTCAGGATGCGGTTCTCACCGTCTTCGATCAGGGCGGACTGGGTGTCACGCAGCAGCTTCTCGATCGGGTATTCGAGGGTGGTGCCATTGCCGCCGAACAGGCGGAAGGCCTCCTGCACCACAGCCAGCGCCTCCTCGGTGACCGTGACCTTGGCCGAGGCGGTGGCATAGGGATGGGTCTGCGGCGACAGGCGGGCGAAGCTCAGCGAACGACGGGCGACGGCACGGGCGATCTCGACGCGACGCAGCATCTCGCCCAACCGCAGGCGGGTCATCTG
>DASUOY010000327.1:0-5610 GCA_036276395.1 Pseudomonas sp. | reverse complement strand
ATCGGTCAGATTCTCCTGGCGCGGCGGATGAAAAAGAGCCGGATCATCGCCGAAACAGGCGCCGGCCAACATGGTGTCGCCACCGCCACCGTGGCGGCGCGCTTTGGCATGGAATGCGTGATCTTTATGGGCACCACCGATATCGATCGCCAGCAGGCCAACGTGTTCCGCATGAAGCTGTTGGGCGCCACCGTGATCCCGGTGGTCGCCGGCACCGGCACCCTGAAAGATGCGATGAACGAAGCGCTGCGCGACTGGGTGACCAACGTGCACAACACCTTCTACCTGATCGGCACCGTCGCCGGCCCGCACCCCTACCCGGCCATGGTCCGCGACTTCCAGGCGGTGATCGGCAAGGAAACCCGCGAGCAGATGCAGGAGAAGGAAGGCCGCCTGCCGGATTCTCTGGTGGCCTGTATCGGTGGCGGCTCCAACGCCATGGGCCTGTTCCACCCCTTCCTCGACGATAAATCCGTGCAGATCATCGGCGTCGAAGCTGCCGGCTACGGCATCGAAACCGGCAAGCACGCGGCCAGTCTGAACGGCGGTGTCCCCGGCGTGCTGCACGGCAACCGCACCTTCCTGCTGCAGGACGACGACGGCCAGATCATCGACGCCCATTCGATTTCCGCCGGCCTCGACTACCCCGGCATCGGCCCGGAACACGCCTGGTTGCATGATATCGGCCGCGTCGAATACACCTCGGTGACCGACCACGAAGCCCTGGAAGCCTTCCACAAGTGCTGCCGCCTAGAAGGCATCATCCCGGCCCTGGAAAGCGCCCACGCCCTGGCCGAAGTGTTCAAGCGCGCGCCCACGCTGCCCAAGGATCATCTGATGGTGGTCAACCTGTCCGGCCGTGGCGACAAGGATATGCAGACCGTTATGCACCATATGGAAAACACCTCGCAGGAGAAACACTGATGAGCCGCCTGCAAACGCGCTTTGCCGAGCTGAAACAACAGAACCGCGCGGCCCTGGTGACCTTCGTCACCGCCGGTGACCCCAATTACGACGCCTCCCTGGCCATCCTCAAGGGCCTGCCTGCCGCCGGCGCCGACGTGATCGAGCTGGGCATGCCCTTTACCGACCCGATGGCCGACGGTCCGGCCATCCAGCTGGCCAATATCCGCGCCCTGGCCGGCAAGCAGAACCTGGCCAAGACGCTGCAGATGGTCCGCGAGTTCCGTGAAGGCAACCAGGACACCCCGCTGGTGTTGATGGGCTACTTCAACCCCATCCACTACTACGGCGTGCCGCGCTTTATCGCCGACGCGAAAGAGGCCGGCGTCGATGGCCTGATCGTGGTCGACCTGCCGCCTGAGCATAACGTCGACCTGTGCCAACCGGCCCAGGCCGCCGGCATCGACTTTATCCGCCTGACCACCCCGACCACCGATGATAAGCGCCTGCCCACCGTGCTGGGTGGCAGCTCGGGCTTCGTCTACTACGTCTCGGTAGCCGGCGTTACCGGTGCAGGCAGCGCCACCCTGGAGCATGTGCAGGAAGCCGTGAGCCGCCTGCGTCGGCATACCGAGCTGCCGCTGTGCATCGGCTTCGGCATCCGCACCGCGGAACACGCCGCCGAAGTCGCCCGCCTGGCCGATGGCGTGGTGGTGGGTTCGGCCCTGGTCGACCAGATCGCCAATGCGCAGAACGACCAGCAGGCCGTGGACGGCGTGCTGAGCCTGTGCCGCCAGCTGGCCGCAGGCGTACGCGGTGCCCGCGCTGAATCGACGACACCCCTGGGGGGCTGATCGCCCCCGGGTGCTTGCGAGGCAAGCGCTGCCTGGCGTCCAATAGCGCGTCCCTTGCCGAGAGCATTGCCATGTCGCGTCCTGCCACCGTCCGCAAACCCCGCGCCAGCAGCCAGACCCGGATTGCCGTGATACTGGCGGCGGCCCGCGAGCTGCTCGCCGAGCAGGGCGTGGCCAGCCTGTCGGTCTATAGCGTGGCCGAGCGCGCGCAGATTCCGCCGTCTTCGGTGTACCACTTCTTCGCCAGCGTGCCGGCCTTGCTGGAAGGGCTGACCGCCGATATCCATGCGGCCTTTCGCGCCTGCCTGCAACAGCCGGTGGACCACGCGCAGCTGCGTGACTGGCGGGACCTGTCGCGGCTGGTCGAGCAGCGCATGCTGGCCATCTATTCCGCCGATGCGGCGGCGCGTCAGCTGATTCTGGCCCAGCACGGCCTGGCCGAAGTGACCCAGGCCGACCGCCAGCACGATATCGAGCTGGGGCAGTTGATGCAGCAGCTGTTCGAGCGGCATTTCCCCTTGCCGCAACTGCCGGATGATGTGGATGTATTCGCCCTGGCCATGGAGTTGGGCGACCGGGTGTATGCGCGCTCGGTGCAGCTACACGGCGAAATCACCCCGCGTATGGCTGAGGAAGGTATGCGGGTGTTCGATGCTTATCTCAGTCTCTATCTGCCACCCCATCTACCAAAAAGGGCGCTATAAGCGCCCTTTTAAATTTCTGTAGCAGAGGCCGTTCAGAACCTATTTACGATCTCGCGAGCTAGAGCCATGCAAGGCGCTACGTTAGTAACAGCCTCCGGCTGGTCAAAACAGGCGAGGAAGCGGAGTGTACTTTTGTACATGAGCATTCCGAGCCTGTTTTTAACGCAGCAGGGCCGACGCGCAGCAGATTGAATATAGGTTCTTAGTCGTCTTTGCCTTTGCTGCGCATAGCCCGCTGCACTTCGCGGTCGGCGTCGCGCTCTTTCTCGGTGTGGCGCTTGTCGAAGTCCTTCTTGCCCTTGGCCAGGGCGATCTCGCACTTGATCAGGTGGGCTTTCCAGTACAGCGACATGGCGACGCAGGTGTAGCCTTTCTGCTGCACGGCGCCAAACAGCTTGTCCAGTTCGCGCTTGTTCAACAGCAGCTTGCGCGTGCGCGTTGGGTCGGCAATGACATGGGTGCTGGCGGTCGTCAGCGGGGTGATATGGCAACCCATCAGCCAGGCTTCGTCGTCCTTGAGCAGCACGTAGCTGTCGACCAACTGGGCCTTGCCGGCGCGCAGACTCTTCACTTCCCAGCCGGACAGGACCAGGCCTGCCTCGAACCTGGATTCGACGAAGTAGTCATGCATCGCCTTCTTGTTTTGCGCGATGGTGCCTTGCGGGTGTTTCTTTTGTTTAGCCATAGGGCGCGCATTATAGGGAGTCACCGGCGCGCGCGCTATGTGCTGTGCAAGGCAAAGCAGCGGATTAGGCCGCGTTGCTGGTGTGCGGGTTCAGCTGCGCTTGAGCCTCCCTGGCGAATCCCCGACAATGCGCGATCTTTTATCAGCAGAGCGGGCTAGCCGATATGGCGAACGATAAGGTCTCGATCCACGGTGCCTGGGCCAGCCGTTGGGTGTTTGTGTTGGCGGCGACCGGTTCGGCGGTCGGGCTAGGCAATATCTGGAAATTCCCCTACATGACCGGGATGTATGGTGGCGGCGCCTTCGTGGTCATGTATCTGCTGTGTATCGCCCTGGTCGGCATGCCCATCATGCTGGCGGAAACCCTGATTGGCCGGCGCGGGCGGCAGAGCCCGGTCAACGCCATGAAAAGCCTGGCGCTTGAGGCGGGTGCTTCGAAGCACTGGTCGCTGGCGGCGTTGGTCGGCCTGGTCGCTGCCCTGCTGATTCTGTCCTTCTATAGCGTGGTGGCGGGCTGGTCGCTGGATTACATCCTGGGCATGGGCCGGGGTGATTTTACCGGCATCAGCGCCGAGGGGGCGGGGGCTGCGTTCGGTGGTTTGACCAGCGATCCCTGGCGGCTGGCCCTGTGGCACAGCCTGTTTATGCTGATGACCGCACTGGTTATCGGCAAGGGCGTGGTCGCCGGGCTGGAACGCAGCCTGCGGATCATGATGCCGCTGCTGTTTATCCTGCTGCTGGTGCTGCTGGGTTATAGCCTGACCACTGGCCATTTTATGCAGGGCTTCGATTTTCTCTTCCACTTCGACCCGAGCAAGGTGCAGGACGGCATTCTCGCCGCCATGGGGCATGCCTTCTTCACCCTTAGCGTCGGTGTGGGCTCGATCATGATTTACGGCGCCTATATGCCGAAACAGACGTCTATCGGTGCCGCCGTGATCACCGTCGGCCTGCTCGATACCCTGGTGGCGCTGACTGCCGGTCTGGCCTTGTTCCCGATCGTCTTCGCCGCTGGCCTGGAACCGGGTGGTGGCCCGGGCCTGATGTTCGTCACCCTGCCAATCGCCTTCGGCAATGTCCCGTTCGGGCAAATCATGGGGCTGGTGTTTTTCGTCCTGGTGGCGATCGCGGCATGGAGTTCGTCGATCTCCATGCTGGAGCCGGCAGTGGCCTATTTTGTCGAAAAGAGCGGCCGCAGCCGGGTGCTGGTCACCAGCCTGTTGGCGCTGCTGTGTTGGCTGGTGGGCATGGGCACGGTGCTGTCCTTCAATCTCTGGGCCGAAGCCAAGTTCTTTGTCTTCGCCGAGGATGGCTTCCACCTGTATCAGTGGGGGGCGGAAGGCGGGCGCAATTTCTTCGACAGCATCGATTACCTGACCAGTCGCATTCTGTTGCCGCTGGGTGGTCTGGCCTTTGCTCTGTTCGCTGGTTGGGTGATGGGGCGTGAGTCTGTGCGCGATGAGCTGTCGATCAAGAGTCCGTTATTGTTCAATCTGGTTTACTGGCTGGTGCGCGTTGTCGCGCCGGTGGGTGTGTTGATCGTGTTTATTGCCGAGCTGAGTAAGTGATGGCCTCTATTACAGTCGTGGTGCTATGAGTACGCATATTCAGCGTTCGGCCCTGTTGCCCTATCCGGCGCAGGCGCTGTTCGATCTGGTCAATGATGTGGCCAGTTATCCGCAGTTTTTGCCCTGGTGTTCGGCCAGTGAAGTGCTGGAAGTCAGTGAAACCCATATGCGCGCCAGCCTGGCCGTGGCCAAGGGCGGCCTGAGCCAGCGCTTCGTCACTGTCAATACCCTGGTGCCTGGGCAGATGATTAAGCTGAGCCTGGCTGAAGGGCCCTTTACCCAGCTCTATGGTCATTGGGAGTTCAAGGCCCTGGGCGAAACGGCCTGCAAGATCAGTCTGGATCTCACCTTCGATTACGCCGGCCCGCTGGTGCGGGCGACGCTCGGGCCGCTGTTCAACCAGGCGACCAACACCCTGGTCGACGCCTTCTGCCAAAGGGCCAAGCAGCTATATGGATAAGCCAACCATAGTGGTCGAGGTGGTCTATGCCTTGGCCGACAAACAGAAACTCTTGCGCCTGAGCCTGCCGCGGGGCACCACGGTGCGGCAGGCGGCCATGCAGTCGGGTATGCAGGTGCATTTCCCCGAGCTGGATCTGGCCAATAGCCCTTTGGGGATCTTTGGCAAGGCGGTGGCCAAGCCGGATGAGCGGGTGCTGGAGGACGGCGAGCGGGTGGAAATCTATCGGCCTCTGCTTGCCGACCCGAAAGAGGTGCGCAAGCAGCGTGCCGCCAAGGCGGCGCAGGCCAAGGCGGATGAGTCTGGAGCTTGATCAGCTAACCTTGCGCCCATAAAAAATGCCCGGGAGTCATTTTTAACGTCGCGTGGCGACGGCCCGTAGGGTGGTCGCCAGGGATGGCCACCCATAAAAAAGCCCGGATTGTTCCGGGCTTTT
>DASUOY010000326.1:0-6724 GCA_036276395.1 Pseudomonas sp. | reverse complement strand
GCTGATGGAAGCGGCCGGCGTGCCCCTGGTGCCCGGTTACCACGGCGAAGCCCAGGATATCGAGACCTTCCGCGCCGCCTCCAGCGTGATCGGCTACCCGGTGCTGCTGAAAGCCGCGGCCGGTGGTGGCGGCAAGGGCATGAAGGTGGTTGAGCGCGAAAGCGAGCTGGCCGAGGCCCTGGCCAGCGCCCAGCGCGAGGCGCAGTCGTCGTTCGGCGACTCGCGCATGCTGGTGGAAAAATACGTGCTGCAACCGCGCCATGTGGAGATCCAGGTATTCGCCGACAGTCACGGCAACTGTCTGTACCTCAATGAGCGCGACTGCTCCATCCAGCGCCGCCACCAGAAGGTGGTCGAGGAAGCCCCGGCCCCGGGTCTGAGCCCCGAGCTGCGCCGCGCCATGGGCGAGGCGGCGGTCAAGGCCGCCCAGGCCATCGGCTATGTCGGCGCCGGCACCGTGGAGTTCCTGCTCGATGCACGCGGTCAGTTCTTCTTCATGGAAATGAACACCCGCCTGCAGGTCGAGCACCCGGTCACCGAGGCCATCACCGGCCTCGACCTGGTGGCCTGGCAGATTCGCGTGGCCCGTGGCGAGGCGCTGCCGATCACCCAGGAACAGGTGCCGCTGATGGGCCACGCCATTGAAGTGCGCCTGTACGCCGAGGACACCGAGCAGGACTTCCTGCCCGCCTCCGGCGACCTCAAGCTGTATCGCGAGCCGGCTGCCGGTGAAGGCCGTCGGGTGGACAGTGGCGTGGCCGAGGGCGACACCATCTCGCCCTTCTACGACCCCATGCTGGCCAAGCTGATCGCCTGGGGCGAGGATCGCGAGCAAGCCCGTCAGCGCCTGCTGGCCATGCTCGACGAGACCGCCGTCGGCGGTTTCGCCAGCAACCTGCCCTTCCTACGCCGTGTGCTGGCCCACCCGGCCTTCGCCGAGGCCGAACTGGATACCGGCTTTATCCCCCGCCACCAGGCCGAACTGCTGCCGGCCGTGACCGAACTGCCCGCCGAATTCTGGCAACTGGCCGCCGAAGCCTGGCTGCAAAGCGAGGCACCGCGACGCGCCCACGAGGATTACTACTCCCCATGGAACAGCCACAGCGGCTGGCGCTCCGGACTGGCCAGCGAAACCGACCTGGACCTGAGCTGCGGCGAGCAGCGCAGCACCGTGCACCTGCGCGGCGCGCTGCGCAGCTGCCTGCAGGACGAACAACTGTGGGTTGAGCAGGACGGCCTGCGCCGCGCCCATCGCGCCATACGTCGTGGCGATACGCTGTACCTGGAATGGCAAGGCAAGTTGCATGAAGTCCGCCGCATCGACCCGATTGCCGAGGTCGAGGCCAGCCATGCTCATCACGGTGGGCTGACGGCACCGATGAACGGCAGTATCGTGCGCGTGCTGGTCGAGCCCGGCCAGGCCGTGGAAGCCGGCGCGGCCCTGGTGGTGCTGGAAGCCATGAAGATGGAACACAGTATCCGCGCGCCGCACGCCGGCACGGTCAAGGCGCTGTACTGCGCCGAGGGCGACATGGTCGGCGATGGCGCCGTACTGGTCGAGCTGGAAGAGGCCTGAGTCCAGCCTGCAGGGTGGAAAACGCCATCGGCTTTTCCACCTGAACTGATGTTGGTGGAAGAGGCTCTGCCCTCTTCCACCCTACGGAGAGACATAGATGAACCTGCCGCAACATGTCCGCCTGGTCGAAGTCGGCCCGCGTGACGGCCTGCAGAACGAGAAACAGCCGATCAGCGTGGCCGACAAGGTGCGCCTGGTCGATGACCTGTCGGCCGCGGGCCTCAGCTATATCGAGGTGGGCAGCTTTGTTTCGCCCAAGTGGGTGCCGCAGATGGCCGGAAGCAGAGAGGTGTTTGCGCAGATCCAGCAGCGGCCGGGCATCACCTATGCCGCCCTGGCACCGAACCTGAAAGGCTTCGAGGCTGCGCTGGCAGCCGGAGTCAAGGAAGTCGCGGTATTTGCCGCGGCCAGCGAGGCCTTCTCGCAGAAGAATATCAACTGCTCGATCAGCGAGAGCCTGGAGCGCTTCGTGCCGCTGATGGATGCCGCCAAGCAGCACGGCATTCGCGTGCGCGGCTATGTGTCCTGCGTGCTCGGCTGTCCCTACGAAGGCGAGGTGGCGCCGGCGCAAGTGGCCAGTGTGGCCAAGGCGCTCTATGCCATGGGCTGCTACGAGGTATCCCTGGGCGACACCATAGGCACCGGAACCCCGGCCAAGACCCGTCATCTGTTCAACGTGGTAGGCCGCGATATCCCACGCCACCTGCTGGCCGGGCACTTCCACGACACCTACGGCCAGGCCCTGGCCAATATCTACGCCAGTCTCTTGGAAGGCATCAGCGTATTCGACAGCTCTGTCGCGGGCCTGGGCGGCTGCCCCTACGCCAAGGGCGCCAGCGGCAATGTGGCGAGTGAGGACGTGCTCTACCTGCTCGATGGCCTGGGTATCACCACCGGTATCGATATGGACAAGCTGATCGCCGCCGGCCAGCGGATCTGTGCGGTACTGGATAAGCCCAATGGTTCGCGGGTGGCACGGGCGCGGTTGGCCAGTGCGTAGTACGTCAGACTTTCTTTACGCCCTGTAAAGCCTCGCCATCAGGGCCAACGCAGCGCTGCCAGCGCCGTTGCACAGGCTCTACAGCGGCGCCCCGTGGCAGCCTGGCGACGCGGCGAAATTGCCCAGGCAAGCCAGGTAGCAGACGCTAGGCTTGCAGAAATCAGCCAGGCCCAGGGCCGGCATAACAGAATAATGAGGAAGCACGATGCAACAGCCCCTGTGGACGCCTTCTGCCGAACGTATCGCGGCCACCCGGATGGACAGCTTCCGCCGCTTCGTCAATCAGCGTCACAGCCTGCAACTGGCCGACTATCCAGCCCTGCACGCCTGGAGCGTGGCGCAGCGCGAGGCGTTCTGGCAGGCCATAGTCGAGTTCTTCGAAATCCGCTTTAGCACCCAGCCCGAGGCCGTGCTGCAGGAAGGCCGCGCCATGCCCAGCGCTCACTGGTTTCCCGGCGCGACCCTGAACTTTGCCGAACATCTGCTGCGCCGCCGCGATAGCCACCCTGCCCTTATCGCCATTGGCGAGGACGGCAGCCGCGAGCAACTGAGCTATGCCGAGTTGGCCGCCCATGTCGCCGGATTGCAACGCAGCCTGCGTGCAGCCGGCGTCGGCAGCGGCGACCGGGTCGCGGCCTTTATGCCCAACACCTGGCAAACCCTGGTCGGCATGCTCGCCGCCAGCAGCCTGGGCGCGACCTGGTCGAGCTGCTCGCCGGACTTCGGCACCCAGGGCGTGATTGATCGTTTCGGCCAGATCGAGCCCAAGGTGCTGATTGCCGCCGCCGGTTATCGCTACGCGGGCAAGAACCTCGACCTGACCGCCAAGCTCAACGAGATCCTCGAGCGCCTGCCCTCGCTCGAACAGCTGATTGTCGTGCCCTACTCCAACGCCCAAGCCAAAGCCGCCGACTTCCACTCGGCGGCCAAGGTCGCGCTGTGGCAGGACTTCTACCAGGCCGGTGGCGAACCCGAATTTACCCAGGTTCCCTTCGATCACCCGCTGTATATCCTCTACTCCAGCGGTACCACCGGTGTGCCCAAATGCATCGTCCATGGCACCGGCGGCACCCTGCTGCAGCACGTCAAGGAACTCGGCCTGCACACCGACCTGCATGCCGACGACACGCTGTTCTACTACACCACCTGCGGCTGGATGATGTGGAACTGGCTGGTTTCTGGCCTGGCCCTGGGCGCGACCCTGGTGCTGTTCGACGGTTCGCCCTTCCACCCCGGCGCCGAGCGCCTGATCGACCTGATCGACGCGGAAAACATCAGCATCTTCGGCACCAGCGCCAAGTTTCTTGCCGCCCTGGAGAAGGCCGGCGCCAAGCCCGGCAGCACGCACAAACTGCAACGCCTTAAGGCGATTCTGTCGACCGGCTCGCCGCTGTCCCACGAAAGCTTCGAGTACGTCTACCGCGAGATCAAAGCCGATATCTGCCTGTCGTCGATCTCCGGCGGCACCGATATCGTCTCCTGCTTTGCCCTGGGCAACCCGGTGCTGCCGGTATGGCGCGGCGAATTGCAGAGCAAGGGCTTGGGCATGGACGTGCAGGTGTGGAACGACGCCGGCCAGCCGGTAACCGGCGAGAAAGGCGAACTGGTCTGCGCCCAGCATTTCCCGTCCATGCCGGTGGGCTTCTGGAAAGATGCCGATGGCAGCAAGTTCCAGGCGGCCTACTTCGACATCTTCCCCGGTATCTGGGCCCATGGCGACTACGCCGAGATCACCGAGCACGATGGCCTGGTGATTCACGGCCGCAGTGACGCGGTACTCAACCCCGGCGGCGTGCGCATAGGCACCGCGGAGATCTACCGCCAGGTGGAAAAGGTCGAGGAAGTGCTGGAATCCATCGCCATCGGCCAGGACTGGGACGACGACGTGCGCGTGGTGCTGTTTGTGCGCCTGCGCGATGGCGTCGAACTGACCGACGCGTTGCAAACGCAGATCCGCCAGGTGATCCGCGCCAACACCACGCCGCGCCATGTACCGGCGAAGATCATCGCCGTGGCGGATATCCCGCGCACCATCAGCGGCAAAATCGTCGAGTTGGCGGTGCGCAACGTGGTGCACGGCAAACCGGTAAAAAACACCGACGCCCTGGCCAACCCGCAGGCCCTGGAGCTGTACCGCGATTTGCCGCAGTTGCGCGATTGAGCACCATTGGCGGCTGCGCCTTACCAGGCCTGTTTCTTGTCCAGGATAAAGTCTACGAACGCCCGTAGACGCAGCGGCACATGCCGGCTGTGGGGGTACAACAGGGTGAAGGGCCGCGAACGTCCGGCAAAAGGCTGCAGCACTTCCACCAGCGAACCCTCGGCCAATTCGCGTTCGACGATAAAAGCGTAGGTCTGAAACAGGCCTGCGCCGCTCTTGGCCAGCGTGACCCCGCCCAACACATCATCGGAGCAGAGATAGCTGCCCTCGGTCAGTATCTCCCGCTCCTGGCTGCCTTCATTGAACAGCCAGGTGATCCGCCGCCCGTTGCTGGGCAATTCGAACTGGATGCATTCGTGCTGCTGCAGATCGTCCAGGGTCAGCGGGGTGCCGGCTCGCTGCAGATAGTCGGGAGTGGCCACCACGACCAGGCGGGCATCTTCCAGCGGCCGCGCAATCAGGCTCGAATCCGGCTGGGCGCGCACGCGCACGGCCATGTCATAGCCCTCCTCAACGAAATCGATATTGCGATTGCCCAGATGAACCTCGACCCGCACCTGCGGATACAAGCGGCGAAACTCCGGCAGTAGCGGCAGCACCCGGTAATGCCCATAGGTGGTAGGCAGGCTGATGCGCAGCGTGCCCGAAGGCTCCTGCTGCTTGCCCATCACCTCCCGCTCGGCGTCCACCAACTGCGCCAGGGCCTGGCGGCACTGCTGGTAATAACTGCGCCCGCCTTCGGTCAGGCGGATGCTGCGCGTGGTGCGCACAAATAGCCGCGTACCCAGGCGTTCTTCCAAGCGGGCAACCGAGCGGCTGACCGCCGCCGGGGTCACCCCCGCGGACAACGCGGCCGCAGTAAAGCTGCCCTGTTCGGCGGCAAGGCAGAAGAGTTCGATGCTGCCCAGCAGCACATCGCCAAATTGTCTGCGCACGATTAATTACACCATGTATCAATTGATGTTTCTAAAAGCCTATTTATCAGCTGCGCACGCAAAAATATAGTCACTCCAACAGCGCGGCACGCTTCGCCGCCGCTGAGAAAGCCCCACTCGCTTCAGGAGAAACAGCATGAACAGCGCAAAAACCGTCGCCATCACCGGCGCTTCCAGCGGGATCGGCCTCGGCCTGGTCAAGGCCTTCCTCGCCAAGGGTTTCAATGTCATCGGCAATGCGCGCAGCGAAACACGCCTGGCCGAGGCCCGTGCCGCACTTGGCAATCCTGGCAACTTTATCGGCGTGGCCGGCGACATCGCCAAGCCGCAAACCGCCCAGCGCATCTTCCAAGTGGGCATCGAAACATTTGGCCAGGTCGACGTGCTGGTCAATAACGCCGGCTTCTTCCTGGCCAAGCCCTTTATCGAATACAGCCCGGATGAGATCGAGAGCCTGCTGGATACCAATCTCAAGGGGGTGATCTATGCCTCGCAAGTGGCCGCAGCACATATGATCGAGCGCCAGCAGGGGCAGATCATCAACATCACCGCCGCGATCGCACTGCAGCCAAATCTGGCGGTTCCGGCTGCCTTGCCGGTGCTGATCAAGGGCGGGCTGAACCAGGTCACCCGAGCGCTTGCCCTGGAACTGTCGCCGCACAACATCAAGGTCAACGCGGTCGCCCCGGGAATCATCGAAACCCCGATGCATGATCCCGCTAACCGCGGTTTCCTCAACGGCCTGCAACCGGCTGGCCGCATCGGCCAGGTCAGTGAGATCGCCGATGCCGTGCTGTATCTGGCCGGCGCGGACTTCACCACTGGCGTCGTCCTTCCCGTGGACGGCGGCATGAGCGTTGGCAAGTGGTAGCCAGCGAATGAACTAGCCCGTGTTTAAAACCAGCCCAGAAGAGCTGCCGTACTGCTCTTCTGCCCCCCTATCCCCACCCGCACAGGAGCAACAACATGCCTTTTGTCAGCGTTCGTATCACTCGCGATGGCGTAACCCGCGAGCAGAAAGCCCAGGTCATCAAGGAAATCACCGAGACCCT
>DASUOY010000325.1:0-11674 GCA_036276395.1 Pseudomonas sp. | reverse complement strand
CCTCTCCACCGTGCGCGCCAACAGCGTCAACCCGGGCGCCACCCGCACCGACATGCGCGCCCAGGCCTACCCAGGCGAGAACCCGGCGAACAACCCACTGCCCGAGACGATCATGCCGGTCTATCTGTACCTGATGGGGCCAGATAGCACGGGCGTCAATGGTCAGGCATTTGACGCGCAGTAACCGCGGAACATGGCCGCCGGTTTTCCGGCGGCTATCGCCTCACTTGGCATCAGATTGCCAGCAGTCACGCCACTTAACCGGCAAAGGCTTGCCGCACAGCCGCGGCATACATCCGCAAGCCAATGAAATAAAAGCACTTTTTCACAAAATCAAGGATTGGCACGGAATTCGCTCTACCCCGTTATCGACGCGAATAGCGCAAGAGGTAGAGCTTTATGGCCCCGCACAACCAGTCCAACACCATAGATTTCGACGCTGCCAAACTGCAGCGTCTTGGCTATGCCAGCCGCATCCAGAAGTCACTGAAACCGGTCAGCCTGGCGCAACTGCGCCAACAATTGAGCCTGCGCCTGCAGACCTCCCTGGAAGCCGAGCGCATCCTCGAGCTGTTCTTCGGCGAAGTGCAGCGCCTGGTGCCCCTGGGCGCCCTGAGCTACCAACTGGCTTCCTGCGACCTACGCCTGGACCTGGGCGAGCGTGGCAACCATTCGGCCGGCTACCGCCTGAACCATGATGGCGAGTACCTGGGCGAGCTGACCTTTCGCCGCAACCAGCGCTTCAGCGAAGACGAGTTGGGCCAACTCGAATCCCTGCTGGCCAGCCTGCTGTTCCCCCTGCGCAACGCCCTGCTCTATCGCGCGGCGCTGCAAACCGCACTGCGCGACCCACTGACCGAAACCGGCAACCGCGTGGCCATGGAGCAAGCGCTCAAGCGCGAAGTGGACATTGCCCGGCGCACCCTGCAGCCGCTGTCGGTGCTGATGGTCGATATCGACCACTTCAAACGCATCAACGATAACCATGGGCACATAGTCGGCGACCAGGCGCTCAAGGTGGTTGCCACCGCGCTGAAAGACAGCCTGCGCAATGTCGACATGGTGTTCCGCTACGGCGGCGAGGAATTTATGGTGCTGCTGTCCAACACCAGCCGCGAATCCGCCTCGATGGTGGGCGAACGTCTGCGTATGGCGGTGCTGGGCATCCAGTACCTGGTGGAGAACCGCGCCATCGACATGTCGGTCAGCCTCGGCTGCGCCAGCCTGCTGCCGGGCGAATCCATGGAAAGCCTGCTGCGCCGCGCCGACAGCGCCCTCTACGTATCCAAGCGCGAAGGCCGCAACCGCCTGTCCATGGCCGGCTGACTAGCACGGATATGCAAAAGGCGACCCGAGGGTCGCCTTTTTTGTTATCTACAGCGCCGGATTACTCAGGCTTGCGGCTACCGCGCCCGAAACCTGGGCGCTGGCCTTCGCCAGTTGGCTGGCTGCGGCGCTTGACTGGCGCACCAGCCGGCTTGCGGGCCGGACGCTCGCTCAATTCCACCCCCGGGCGCTTGGCTGCGGGCTTGGCTGGGCGCTTCTTGTTGACGTCACGCGGACGCTCGGCCACTGGCGTGCCCTTGCCCTGCTCGGTGCGTGGCGCGCGCGGAGTACGTGCGGGACGCTCGCCACGCTCAGCACCTTCATCCCGTGCAGGACGCGAACGCCCCTGCTCGCCACCGGTTGCCGGGGCGCCACCATGGGCCGGACGCAGGGTCCGCTCCGGACGCGCGGCGCGCCCCACCGGCTTGGCCGCTTTGCGCTGCAGACGGTCGATCTTGTCGCGGGCCTTTTCCTTCATATCCGGCAAGGCCACCGGCTTGAGGCCGACTTCTTCGCTGAGGATATCCACTTCGCGCTGGCTCATTTCGCGCCAGCGGCCCATGGTCAGGTCCGAGGTGATAAATACCGGGCCGAAGCGCACGCGCTTCAGGCGGCTGACCACCAGACCCTGGGATTCCCACAGGCGACGCACTTCACGGTTACGGCCTTCCATCACCACGCAGTGGTACCAGTGGTTGAAGCCTTCGCCGCCCGGCGCTTCCTTGATGTCGGTGAACTTGGCCGGGCCGTCTTCGAGCATCACGCCGGCCTTCAGGCGTTCGATCATCTCCTCGTCGACTTCGCCACGCACGCGCACGGCGTATTCACGGTCCATCTGGTAGGAGGGGTGCATCAAACGGTTGGCCAGCTCACCGTCGGTGGTGAACATCAGCAGACCGGTGGTGTTGATGTCGAGGCGGCCGATATTGATCCAGCGGCCTTCTTTCGGCCGTGGCAGGCGATCGAACACAGTCGGACGACCTTCCGGGTCGTCACGGGTGCAGATCTCGCCTTCGGGTTTGTTGTAGATGATGACGCGGCGCACGCTCTCGGCGGCTTCTTCGCGGCGGATCACCTTGCCATCGACGGCGATGGCGTCATGCAAGTCGACACGCATGCCGAGGCTGGCGACTGCGCCATTGACCTTGACGCGGCCGGCGCTGATCCAGGCTTCGATTTCCCGGCGTGAAGCCAGGCCCATGCGCGCCATGACTTTCTGCAGTTTCTCGCCTGCGGGGCTGTATTCTTCGGACTCACTCATCTGGGCACCTCCCGGTGTTTTCTCTGGTGATAAAGACGATTCAGGCCTGGCCTATTCGTCGAAGGGGCGCGGAGCATACGCGAAACGCCGCCGATTAGCACGGTTTGAGGCTAGCCGGCAGACGAGCAGCCGTCGGCCTTTGCGACAACCGGCGCGGTTGGCTAACCCTGGGGCGGCTCTTGCCCATCGGCCGCCTCTGGCAGTGCATGCTCAGCGGCCTCATCGTCAAGGGCCAGTTCTGGCAGGTCATCGAAATCGGTTTTCAGCCCCTGCTCCATCGAATCCAGCTCGGCCAGCAGGCTGCTAAAGCTGGTTTCCTCGCTCGCCTCCTGCGCCGGCTCATCGGCCAGGGCCTGGTCGGCGCGCGCCTGCAGGCCAGGCGGCGCCTCCAGTTCATCGTCGAAAGCCAGCACCGGCTCGGGCTCCAGCTCGCGCAGCGCCGCCAATGTCGGCAGCTCGTCGAGGTTTTTCAGGTTGAAGTGATCGAGAAACAACCGCGTGGTGGCGAACATCGCCGGTTTTCCCGGCACATCACGGTAACCGACCACGCGAACCCACTCGCGCTCCAGCAGGGTTTTGACGATATGGCTGTTAACCGCCACGCCGCGCACATCCTCGATCTCGCCACGGGTGATCGGCTGGCGATAGGCGATCAGCGCCAGGGTTTCCAACATGGCCCGCGAGTAACGCTGCGGGCGCTCTTCCCACAAACGACCGACCCAGGGCGCGTACTGCTCGCGCACCTGCAAACGGTAGCCGGAGGCTACTTCCTTAAGTTCGAAGGCGCGCCCCTCGCAGGACTTACCCAGGTGGGCCAGAGCCTTCTTGAACACCGCCGGCTCCGGCCGCTCGCCTTCCTCGAACAGCTCGAACAGACGCTCCAACGATTGCGGCTTACCGGAGGCCAGCAGAAAGGCTTCCAGCATACTGGCCAGTTCACGGGGTTCGTTCAGATTCATGCTTACTCAGCTCGCGCACGCACATGGATTGGCCCGAAGGCCTCGTTTTGCACCAGCTCGACCAAAGATTCCTTGATCAGCTCCAGTACCGCCATAAAGGTCACCACCACACCCAGCTTGCCTTCTTCGGCGCTGAACAGGGCGACAAAGGGCACGAAGGCTCCGCCCTTGAGGCGCTCCAGCACCTCGCTCATGCGTTCGCGGGTCGACAGCGCCTCGCGGGTCACCTGGTGGCTTTCGAACATATCGGCGCGACGCAGCACCTCGGCCATCGATAGCAGCAGCTCTTCCAGACTGACATCCGGCAGCAACTTGCGCGCCCGCGCCTCGGGGGCATCCAGGCGCGGCACGGTGAGGTCACGACCCACCCGGCTAAGGCCATCGATACCCTCGGCGGCGGCCTTGTAGCGCTCATACTCCTGCAGGCGGCGGATCAGCTCGGCGCGCGGATCGTCTTCCTCGGCCTCGGCTTCACTGGAGCGCGGCAGCAGCATGCGCGACTTGATCTCGGCGAGCATGGCGGCCATCACCAGGTACTCGGCGGCCAATTCCAGGCGCACCGACTGCATCAACTCGACATAGCCCATGTACTGGCGGGTGATTTCCGCCACCGGAATATCCAGCACGTCGATGTTCTGCTTGCGGATCAGATACAGCAGCAGATCCAGCGGGCCTTCGAAGGCCTCGAGAAACACCTCCAGGGCATCCGGCGGGATATACAGATCCAGCGGCATCTCGGTGACTGCCTGGCCGTAAACCAGGGCGAACGGCAGCTCCTGCTGGGCGTGGGCCTGGGTATCGACGGGGTCATGGGGCGAGGCGGTCATGGCAATCTCGTTAACGGTAATTCAGGCCCAGGGCCAGGCGTACTTCACTGAGGGTTTCACGCGCCTCGGAACGGGCCTTCTCGACCCCTTCGGCGAGAATCTGCCGGACCAGATCCGGGCTGCCCTGGTAATCCGCGGCGCGCGCCTGGATGGGTTGCAACTCGTGCTGCACCGCCTCGATCAGCGGCGCCTTGCATTCCAGGCAGCCAATCCCCGCGCTTTTGCAGCCCTGCTGCACCCAGTCGCAGGTCTGCGCAGTGGAATACAGCTGATGCAGCGGCCATACCGGACAATGTGCCGGCTCGCCGGGATCGCCGCGGTGCACCCGCGCCGGGTCGGTCGGCATACGGCGGATCTTGTCCTCGACCTCCTCCTCGCTGTCGCGCAGGAACAGGGCATTGTTGTTGGATTTCGACATCTTGCCGCCATCCAGGCCGAGCAGCTTGGGCGAGTCGCTAAGCAGGGGCTGCGGCTCGGGCAAAAGCACCTTGCCGCCGCCCTCCAGATAGCCGAACAAGCGCTCCTTGTCGCCCAGGGTGATGCTCTGCTGGTCCTTGAGCAAGGCGCGGGCGGTCTCCAGGGATTCGACATCCCCCTGCTGCTGATAAGCCTTGCGCAGGTTGTTGTAGAGCGTGGCGGTTTTCTTGCCCAGCTTGAGGATGGCCGCCTCGGCCTTGTCCTCGAACCCCGGCTCACGGCCATAGAGGTGGTTGAAACGCCGCGCCACATCACGGGCGAACTCGATATGCGCGAGCTGGTCGCTGCCCACCGGCACCACGCCGGCGCGGTACAACAGGATATCGGCGGCCTGCAGCAGGGGGTAGCCGAGAAAACCGAAGGTGCCGAGATCCTTGCCGTGCAGCTGCTCCTGCTGCTCCTTGTAGGAAGGCACGCGCTCCAGCCAGCTGAGCGGGCAGATCATTGACAGCAGCAGGTGCAATTCGGCGTGTTCAGGGACTTGCGACTGGATAAACAGGGTCGCCGAGCTGGGGCTGACACCCGCCGCCAGCCAGTCCACGGCCATGTCCATCACACGCTGGGACAACGGGCCGACATCGGCGTAATCGGTGGTCAGGGCATGCAAATCGACTATGCAGAAGAAGCACTCGTAGCTGTGCTGCAGCTTTACCCAGTTCTTCAGCACGCCATGGTAGTGGCCCAGGTGCAACCGGCCGCTGGGGCGCATGCCAGAGAGCACGCGGCGTTCAGGGTCAACAAGGCTCAACGCGAATTACCCGAGGAAATCGACGAGGGACGGATTATAGCCAGGATCAGAAGTCATCCGTAAAAGGCGACGGATCACCGCAACCCACCCGCACCACCTCGGGTTTGTCGTCGACCAGGCTGACCACGGTGGAGGCCTCCAGGCCGCCAAAACCGCCATCGATGATCAGATCGACCTGATGTTCGAGCAGCTGGCGCATCTCGTAGGGGTCGCTCATGGGCAAGGTGTCGCCCGGCATGATCAAGCTGACGCTCATCAACGGCTCGCCGAATTCTTCCAGCAGGGCCATGGCTATCGGCTGGCTGGGCACGCGCAAACCAATGGTGCGGCGCTTGGGGTGCAGCAGCATGCGCGGCACTTCGCGGGTGGCGTTGAGAATAAAGGTGTAGGGCCCCGGAGTATGGTTCTTCAACAGGCGGAAGGCCGCAGTATCGACCTTGGCAAACAGGCTGAGCTGCGACAGGTCGCGGCACACCAGGGTGAAGTTGTGCTTGTCGTCGAGATGACGCAGGCGGCGAATCCGCTCCACCGCATTCTTGTCGCCAATATGGCAGCCCAGGGCGTAGGAGGAATCGGTCGGATAGATCACCACCCCGCCGCGCCTGATGATTTCAACTGCCTGTTTGATCAGGCGCGCCTGCGGGTTTTCCGGATGAATCTGGAAGAATTGACTCACGCTGGGGCCCTGTTCAGATGGCTGTAGGCTGCTGGACATGCTTAAACCGTGCCCACAAGGGCGGCAGATCCTCGGGAAGCGGGCGATAAACACCCAGTTCAGACCACTCGCCTGGCGCATGGAAATCACTGCCGGCGGTGACGAACATGCCGAATTCGCGCGCCAGAATCGCCAGACTGCCAACCTGTTCGGCCGGTTGCATGCCGTTAACCACTTCCAGGGAATGCCCGCCAGCCTGAACAAAATCGGCGATCAACTTGCGTCTCTTGCTTCGAGTAAAGTCGTACTGCCAGGGGTGCGCCAGGCTTATCCAGGCACCAGCCTGACGCAAGGTAGCAACTGCCTGATCAAGCGCCGGCCAATGCTGTTTGACATCGCCCAACTTGCCCGAGCCGAGCCATTTGCGAAAGGCTTCGGCGCGATCCTTGACGTGGCCGGCGCGCACCAGAAACTCGGCGAAATGTGGCCGCGCCGGGGCATTGCCACTGTCGCCCAGCTCCTGCTGGATAGCCCGCGCGCCTTCCAGCGCGCCCGGCATGCCCTTGGCCTCCAGGCGCTTGCCGATTTCCGCCGCGCGCAGCCAACGCCCCTCGTGCAGCTCGGCAATCGCCTGCTGCAAGGCCGGCGCATCAGGCTTGAAGGCATAACCCAGCACATGAATGGTCGCCCCGCCCCAGGTGCAGGACAGCTCGATACCCGTCACCAGTTGCATGCCCAGGGCCTGGGCCGCGCCCTGCGCCTCATCCAGGCCTTCAAGGGTGTCGTGATCAGTCAGGGCCAGCAAACGCACACCACGCTCATGGGCCCGCGCCACCACCACGGCCGGCGCCAGTGCGCCATCCGAAGCGGTGCTGTGACAATGCAAATCGACATCCATAAGGGGCGCTTTCTCGGTCATTTATGTTTGTTATTATGCCGGCAGATGGGGATTCTTGCTGGCCTGCGCCAATATTTCCTCGACATTGCCTGTGGCTGCTGCTTTTCTGCCCCAATCGGGCTTGCCGCAGCGACTTCTTATTAAGGATTGAAATGCTCTACGCCATCATCGCCACCGATGTAGAAAACTCCCTGGAAAACCGCCTGAGTGCCCGCCCCGCCCACCTGGCCCGCCTGGAACAACTGAAGAGCGAAGGCCGCCTGGTCTTGGCTGGCCCGCACCCTGCCGTCGATAGCAATGACCCGGGCCCTGCTGGCTTCTCCGGCAGCCTGATAGTGGCGGAGTTCGAATCCCTGGCCGCGGCCCAAGACTGGGCAAACGCCGACCCGTACCGCGCCGCGGGCGTCTATGCCTCCGTGCTGGTCAAACCCTTCAAGCTGGTCTTGCCTTGAAGCTATCAAGCCTCGCCGAATAACCCATAACAATAAGTACAACGAGGAGTTCCGATGCGCCCAGGTCCAGTGTTGCTGCTCTTGCCTCTGCTGTTTTCGCCTGTCCTGCAGGCCGAACAAAGCCCACCCAAGCCACTGGCGGAAGCCACCTCGGCGCAGGCGCAAATCGATGAATTGGAGCAGCGCCTGGCGCTCAGCGAAGAACAACGCGAATCCCTTAACGCAGAGCTGCAAGCCAACGATGGCGAGCGCGAAAGCGTGCAATTGCAACGCCTGCGCCAGGAAAACCAGCGCCTCAAACTGCAGCTGAAAAAGGCCCAGGCGCAAGCGCCACAACCCCTGATCAGCGAGCAGCAGATGTGGTTTGCCGTAGGCGCTGGCGCCGGCCTGCTGGGGGTTATTCTTGGTTCCCTGCTGCGCCGCGGCCGGCGTTCACGCAGCGAGTGGTTGAACTGACACCATGAGTGCACTGCTGTTAATCGACGACGATGTCGAACTGTGCGAACTGCTGGTCAGCTGGCTGAGCCAGGAAGGCTTTCAGGTCAGCGCCTGCCATGACGGCGGCAGTGCCCGCCGTGCCCTGGCCGGCATGACCCCGGATGCCGTGGTGCTCGATGTGATGTTGCCCGACGGCAGCGGCCTGGAGCTGCTCAAGCAACTGCGCCACGACCACCCGGAACTACCCGTACTGATGCTCTCCGCCCGCGGCGAACCACTGGACCGAATTCTCGGCCTGGAACTGGGCGCCGATGACTACCTGGCCAAGCCCTGCGACCCGCGCGAGCTGACCGCGCGATTGCGCGCCGTGTTGCGCCGCAGTCTGCCCCCCAGCCCCAGCAGCCAGCTTGACCTCGGCGACCTGCATTACAGCCAGGCTCGCGGCATCGCCACCCTGGGCGAGCAGGAAGTGCTCCTGACCCTGTCGGAGAGCCGCATTCTCGAAGCCTTGTTGCGCCAGCCCGGGGAGCCGGTAGACAAACAGGAACTGGCGCAACTGGCCCTGGGCCGCAAGCTGACCCTGTACGACCGCAGCCTGGACATGCACGTCAGCAACCTGCGCAAGAAACTCGGTCCGCACGCCGATGGCCGCCCGCGCATTCTCGCCCTGCGCAGTCGCGGCTATTACTACAGCGCCTGAACATCCGAGCGGCAACGCCAAACCCGCAACGCAGCCTTTACTCAAGCTTTACCTTGCCCTGACCGCCCTTGACCTTGACCTCCCTAGACTGGGCTCATCCGGTAATCACCGGCTTCAGACAAGGAGATACCCCATGCGCAAGACCCTTACCGCCGTATTGCTCGCCCTGGCCCTGCCAACCCTGGCCATGGCCATGCCCGAAGGCGGCCCGCACCACGGCGGCGGCCACCATGGCGAGCACGGCTCGCGGATGTTCAAAGAGCTCGACCTGAGCAAGGAGCAGCAACGCGAAATCCGTAAGCTGATGGGCGAGCAGATGAAAGGCCGCCATGACATCACCCAGCGCTATCTGGAGAAACTTCCAGCGGCCGAACAGCAGGCCATGCAGGATGAACTCAAGGCCGCCAAGGACAAGCAGCACAGCGCCATCCGTGCGCTGCTCGATGCCGAGCAGCAGAAGGCCTTCGACGAACACCAGAAGAAGATGGAAGAACGCCGCGCCGAACGTGAAGCCTTCAAAGCCTGGCAGGCCGAACAGGCCAAGAAAGGCTAACAGGCCGTTGAGAAACGCAGGCGAGGCAGGCAAGACAAGGCGAAAACGGCCGAAAAGCGGAGCTTAGGTGTTGTAAATGAGCATTTTGAGGCCGTTTTCAACGCAGTATTGCCAACGCAGGTAGTTTTTCAACGGCCTGCTAAAACCCACCAGCCAAGCGCCCCTCAAGCCACAGGGTTTGAAGGGCGCTGGCGTTAATCCAAAGGAGTCACCGTGCGTTCATTGTTCTGGCGCATCTTTGCCAGTTTCTGGCTGGCCATTGCCCTGGTCGCCGGCTTGTCCATGCTGCTGGGGCGCATGCTCAATCAGGACGCCTGGATTCTCAGCCAGCATCCGGCCGTCGAAGGCCTGGCCGAAGGCTGGACCCAGCGCTATGAACAGCAAGGCCCCGAGGCCGCCCAGGCGTTTCTTGAACAACGCAAGAAAGAGTTCCGCATCAACGTCCAGGTGCTCAGCGATAACGGCCTGCCCCTGGTGCGCGGCACCTTCCCGCCCCGCGCCGCAGCCTTCGAAGCCCGCGAGAAGGATCGCAAACGCCTGCCCTGGCGCCGCCTCAACACCGACTACAGCAGCCCGCACAGCGGCGAAACCTACCTGTTTATCTACCGCATCCCCATTCCCGAGGTCGCCGCCTGGCACCGCGACAGCCTGCTGATGCCGTTCAGCGCGCTGGGCATCGCCATGCTGGTACTGACCCTGTTCAGCCTCTGGCTGACCCTGTCCATCACCCGCCCACTCAATCGCCTGCGCGGCGCCGTGCACGACCTCGGCCAGACCGCCTACCAGCAGAACAGCCTGGCCCGCCTGGCCGAGCGCCGCGATGAACTGGGGGTACTGGCCAACGACTTCAACCGCATGGGCGCACGCCTGCAAGGGCTGATTGGCAGCCAGCGTCAGCTGCTGCGCGACGTTTCACACGAATTGCGTTCACCGCTGGCACGCCTGCGCATCGCCCTGGCCCTGGCCGAACGCGCAGAGGCGGCCGAGCGTGAGCAATTCTGGCCACGCCTGACCCGCGAATGCGACCGCCTGGAAGCCCTGATCGGCGAGATCCTCGCCCTCGCCCGCCTGGATGCCGACCCCGGCGCCGCGCAACCCATAGAGCTAGGCGCCCTGCTGCAGCGCCTGCAAGAAGACGCGCGCCTGGATGCCCCCGAGCAACAGATTGCAGTTCACACAGTGCCAGGCATCAGCCTTAACGGTTGGCCCGATATGTTGCAGCGCGCCCTGGAAAATCTGCTGCGCAATGCCCTGCGCTTCAACCCGCTCGGGCAGGCCATTGAACTGAGCGTGACGCAGGACGCCGAACATTTGCGTATTTGCGTGCGCGACCATGGCCCCGGGGTGCCCGAGGAACTGCTGTCACGCCTGGGCGAGCCATTTTTCCGCGCCCCCGGGCAAAGCAGCCCAGGTCACGGATTGGGCCTGGCGATTGCCCGGCGCGCCGCCGAACGCCACGGCGGTCATCTGGAACTGCGCAACCTGGCAGCAGGCGGTTTTTGTGCCTGCCTGGTGCTGCCACTTAAGCACACGCATAAGGCGGCGAACTGAGCCGCCTTATCAGCGCCCTTGCGCGTCAATGGGGCCAGGCACTGACGAAATCCGCCACGGCGATCGGCTGCGGTGTACGCAACTCGCGCTCCGGCGTGCCCAGGTAGAGAAAGGCGATGATCTGCTCGCCCGCGGCCAACCCCAGGCCGGCCGCCACCCGGGCGTTGTAGGCCAGCTCGCCGGTACGCCAGACCGCGCCAATGCCCTGGGCATGGGCCGCCAGCAGAATGCCGTGGGCGGCGCAACCGGCGGCCAGCACCTGCTCCTGGGCCGGCACCTTGGGGTGCGCCTGCACCCGCGCGACCACCACCACCAGCAAGGGCGCACGCAACGGCATGGCCCGCGCCTTGCTCAAGGCCTCAGGGCTGGCATCGGCCGGCAGCGCCTGGGCAAACAACTCGCCCAGTTGCTCGCGCGCCGCCCCTTCCACGGTGAGAAAGCGCCAGGGCCGCAACTGGCCATGATCCGGTGCGCGCAAGGCCGCGCGAAACAGCAGTTCACGCTGGGCGGCATCCGGCGCCGGTTCACACAAGCGCGGCGCGGATACACGGTTTAGCAACGCATCAAGGGCATCCATCGGCCACCTCGTAAGATTGAATAAGGGCAAATTCTAGAGTGTGCGCGCAGGGCTCTGGGGAAAATCTGCGGCCCAATGGCGCAGCGCAAAATGACCTAGCAGGCCACCGACTCGAGCGGCAGATCAGGCGCCACCAGGGGCGGCAAGCCATAGGCCTGGCGAGCCGCGTCACAGTGCGGATTATGTTCGCCATTGACCCAGGACGCCTCGAACTCGCGACAGGTGCTCGAACGCTGCGCATAAAGCGTGCAA
>DASUOY010000324.1:0-8231 GCA_036276395.1 Pseudomonas sp. | reverse complement strand
TGTTCTGCGATTTCACTGGAGTAGAGCCGATGAATCTTCACTGTAAAAATCCTCTCGCCCGGCGCAGCCTGCTCAAGACTGCCGGCAGCCTGATCAGCGCCATCGGTGTGGTGGCATTGTTGGGCTTCAGTACTGGGGCTGCCGCCGCAGAGCTTAAGGAAACCAAGCCCCACCGTATCGACAGCGAGCTGGTCATGCAGATCAACGTCAAGCTCGGCCCGCTTGAAGACATGGGCAAGGGGGCCGATGGCCACCGCATCAACTACCCGATTATCGGCGGCAGCTTCGTCGGTAAAGGCATGCGCGGCAGCGTGGTGCCCGGCGGTGCCGATCTGGCCGTGGATCGCAACGATGGCGTGACCATGATCGACGCGTTGTACCGCCTGAAAACCGATGACGGCCAGATCATCATCATCCACAACGCCGGCATCTGGCGCCTCAATGAACAGGGCCTGGCCAAGCAGGCCAAAGGCATTGCGCTGGAGGACATGCTGGACAGCGACTCCTACTGCCGCACCGTGCCGTCGTTCAAGACCCAGCCGGGCAAGTACGCCTGGCTGAGCGACTATATCTTCGTCGGCAGCATCGATTACCTCAGTGACAGCGAAGTGCTGATTGGTGTTTACCGCGTCAACGGCGTCTGACTGTCGTTGCGTGCTCACAGCCTGCGCCAGCCGCGGATCAGTGAATAACAATAAGAATCGAGGTTTGCATGTTTAGCTCAACTACCCAGGTGGCGCCCTCGCTGCGCACCATCCTGCTCTGCTTTATCGTCGCCATCCTGGAGGGGCTTGATCTGCAAGCCGTGGGTGTCGCGGCGCCGGCCATGGCGGCCACCTTCAAGCTGGATTCGGCGGCGCTGGGCTGGGTGTTTAGCGCCGGCCTGATCGGGCTGCTGCCGGGGGCGGTGTTTGGCGGCTGGCTGGCCGATCGTTTTGGCCGCAAGAAGGTGCTGATCGGCGCCGTTATCCTGTTCGGCCTGTTTTCCCTGCTCACCGCCCATAGCGTCACCTACGAGCAGCTGCTCGCGGCGCGGCTGGTTACCGGGCTGGGCATGGGCGCGGCGCTGCCGATTCTGATTGCGCTGTCGTCCGAAGTGGCCAGCGCCGAACTGCGCAATATGGCGGTCAGCCTGACCTATTGCGGTGTGCCACTCGGTGGTGCCGTTGCGGCCATGCTCGGCATGTTCTCCGTATCCGGCGACTGGCGCCTAGTGTTCTATGTCGGCGGCGTGGCGCCGCTGCTGATCGCCGTGTTGCTGATGCTCTGGCTGCCGGAGTCGCGGGGCTATCGCGGGCAGGCGCTGGCCCTGGGCGAGACCACCCGTGAACTGCTCGGCGAGCGCCGCGGCTTCGCCACCCTGCTGCTGTGGTGCAGCTGTTTCTGCACCCTGACCATCCTCTATATGCTGCTCAATTGGCTGCCGACCCTATTGATCGAGCGCGGCCTGAGCCGTCTGGACACGTCGGCGATTCAGGTGCTGTTCAATATCGGCGGGGTGATCGGCTCGCTGCTGGCGGGGCGCCTGATGGACAAGGGCAGGGCGCTGCTGGCGGTGCTGCTGGCCTACCTGGGCATGTTCGCCGCACTGGCAGCGCTGGGGTTGCTGGAGCAACTCCAGGGGCTCTATGTGGCGGGCATGGCGGCGGGCGCCTGCGCCGTCGGTGGCCAGCTGATTCTCTATGCCCTGGCCCCGCGTATTTACCCGGCGCAAGTGCGCGCCACTGGCGTCGGTGTCGCGGTGGCGGTGGGGCGCCTCGGTTCGATGAGCGGGCCGCTGGTGGCCGGGCAACTGCTGGCCGCTGGGGCAGGGGTGAGCGGGCTGCTGCTGGCCGTATCGCCACTGGTGGCGATAGCCGCGTTCACTGCCGCGACCTTGCTGACCCATGACCGGCGCGGGTCGCCAGTCACGGCCTGAGCAACGCGCGACATATCCTCAATCCTCGGTTGCTCCTGATTGCGGATGATCTTTGCTGCGCAGCCACCCAGGCCGGATATGCGGTGCATCTGGTCAAGGGGGCTGCGCAGTTTTTTATCGGCGAGTGGGGGGCATTCGGGCGCGTTGGCGCAGCGGAAACGCTGGAGCAACCGCCACACTGCAGTTGCGCGCATCGAATTGCAGCGGGTTGTTTGGATGCTTTGTTGCGTTTATTGGGGGCGGAGGTGTCTACGAAACCAGGGCGATTCAGCTTGCAGCTTTCTCTAAACGTGTAGAATCCCGCGCCCAAAAATGCAGGAGACAACACGTTGGCAACTCACTACTCCCCGTCCCAGGAGAATGTCGCATGCGGACGCACAGGCTTGAGCCTGAACAGCACCCAAGATGTAACCCAGGTTTCATGCAAGCTCTGCCTTCGCACCATTGAAAAAGGAACTGCTGAGCCTGTACGCAAGACACCAAGCCTCGCTGAACTCAGGGCTGCGGCAAAAGCCGCAAAGACTGCCCTAGCAACGGTTGCAACGGCACAGCAGAACGCCACACTGTTACCACGCTCGCAATGGCAACAGCGCCTGGAACAACTACCCGGGAAAAACCGCTTGCCACGCGGGGTAGCTCGGCAGGTATTTATCTAGCCAGTACTTGCCGTATGCGGATGCATTCAGCATCCGCATACGGCTAAATGCGGACACTTACTAGGCCGGTTCCGTGCTCGATCTAGTTCGCAGAGAAGTGAATAGTCACATCGCCCTGGCCTAGAGCTTCGGCTAGCTCATTGGGGCTATCGACACGACCAATCCGGGTATAGGAGTAGGTCGACTCGAACGTGCGGTAGAAAATCACCAGCGTATCCGCGCCGTACAGCATCAGATCGCCATTGTGGATCGTGCCGGGCCTTACTGCGCGGGTTGGCAGCCGCTGCGGCAGGCTCGCGTATTTCTCGTTGGCGTTGAGTTCGCTCATGTCCAGGGTAAGGGGTAATAGCTGTGCGAGTGCCCGTGAGGCCTCGCTATCGTCCAGGGTGATGGCGAAGCGCTGTTCGCCAAGGGTCATCCACATACGATCCTCCGTCTGAGTTGGTTCCTGCATCACCTGAGCGAATGCGCCGCCACTCAGCATTAACAGCAGGCATAGCCGGACGCCCGAAAGGCAGAAATGTTGGCTGAGCTTATTCATCTAGAAGACTCCCACCTCAACCTGGCCGACCCGGCTGTGCACGCCTGGCCAGAACGCTAAGAGCCGCACCAAGCAGCAGAATGGTTGCACTGGCAGTAAAGGTGCTCTGGTAGCCGCTGTGGTCGAACAACCAGCCGCCCAGTATTGAGCCCGATGCAATGGCAAACTGCACCACTGCCACCATCAGCCCACCACCTGCCTCCGCATCATTGGGCATCGCTTGGGCAATCCAGTTCCACCAGCCAACAGGCGCTGCCGTGGCCATCAGCCCCCACAGGCCCAGCAATATCGCCACCGCAGCGACCCAGGTGCCAAAAGGGATCAGTGCGAGGGCAATAACCGCCATCAGCACTGGAATGGTCATCAACGTGCGATACAGGCCTTTCTTCAGCAGTGAGCCGATCAACAGCGTTCCAGCCAAACCGGCTACGCCAATAACCAGCAGGATCAATGACAGCGTGGTGGCATCGACCAGGGTCACCGTTTCGAGGAAGGGCCGCAGGTAGGTGAACAGCGCAAACTGCCCCATAAAGAAGGCGCCGCAAGCCGCCATGCCCCACACCACCGAGCGAGTCCCTAGCAGCCTGAAAACATTGCCCGCAGGACGCTTCCGCACCTGGGCCTTCATGCTCGGCAGGCTGAGCCACTGCCAGACCAGCGCGACGACTGCCACCGGCACCAGGCAGAGGAACGCCCCCCGCCAACCGATTACCGCGCCCAGGTAGCTGCCCAGCGGCGCCGCGATTACCGTGGCCAGGGCGTTGCCAGCGTTGAAGATGGCCAGCGCTTTGGCCACCTGATCATCGGGCACCAGGCGCATGGCCGTAGCCGCCGACATTGACCAGAAGCCGCCGATGACCACGCCCAGCAACGCTCGCCCCAGCATGTAGAGGGTGAAGTTAGGCGCGAGGGCTACCACGGTGCCGGAGACAGCCATCAGGCCCGTCAGGATGAGCAGCAGCGTCTTGCGATCCATGCTCCCGGCCAGCCAGGTGATCGACAGGCTGGTCAGCACGGCGAACGCAGCGGAGATGGCAATACCTTGCCCGGCAACGCCTTCGCTGACCTGCAGATCGGTTGCCAGTAGCGTCAGCAGACTGACTGGCATGAACTCCGAGGCGATCAGGGCAAACACACAGAGCGTCATCGCCAATACCCCACCCCAGTGACAGGGGCGGGACAACGGCTGGTCAGTGGCGATGGCACCTGGCTGGGCTACAAGTTGGCTAGTCATGGTGCCGGCCGATCACTTCAGGCCGTTCTGGAAGAACTGGGTGAGCTTGTCGAAGGGAATCAGATTCACCCGGTCATACAGGTCGACGTGCCCGGCGTTGGGGACGATGAAAAGCTCCTTGGGTTCGCCCGCCAGGCGGAAAGCCTCTTCACTGAACTCGCGCGAGTGAGCGTTCGCGCCGGCGATAAAGAGCATCGGGCGCGGGGAGATCGTCTCGATATCCGCGAACGGATAGAAGTTCATGAACTTGATATTGCTGGTCAGCGTCGGGTGGGTGGTGAGCGTTGAACTGGAGCCCGCCGGAGTGAACTCGCCACGCGCGGTGCGGTAGAAATCGAAGAACTCACGCTGGATCGGGTGGGTATCGTCCGTTAACTCATGCATGGTGCCGCTGGTGTACTGAGTCTGGCCGCCGGTGAACTCCACGTAGCGCTGCTCGGCTGCGGCGGCGATTGCCTGCTTGCGCTGCTCCAGGGTTTGCGAATGCTTGAGACCGTTGCGATTGGCCGCCCCCATGTCATACATGCTGACCGTTGCAATCGCCTTCATGCGCGGGTCGATCTTGGCCGCACTGATCACGAAACTGCCGCTACCACAGATGCCCAGCACACCGATGCGCTGCCGATCCACGAATGTCTGGGTGCCGAGATAATCGACGGCTGCACTGAAATCCTCCGCGTACAGGTCGGGGAGAACGGCGTTGCGTGGGCTGCCCTCGCTCTCGCCCCAGAACGACAAGTCCAACGCCAGGGTAACGAAGCCTTGCTCCGCCAGTTTCTGGGCATACAGGTTGGAACTCTGCTCCTTCACCGCCCCCATGGGATGGCCAACGATGATAGCCGGGCTGCGTGCGGACTTACCGATGCTCTTGGGGATAAACAGGTTGCCCACCACCTTCAGCTGGTACTGGTTGTTGAAACTGACCTTCTCCATGGTCACCTTGTCGCTCTTGAAGAAATTGTCTGCACCGTTGGACATGTCGGCTCCTAGAGCTGTGAATGAGCTGAGCAAAAGGCCCAGGGCTAGAAAAAGTCTGTTCATGGGATCGTCCTCTCACGGGTTGAAGAGCAATCGTCGCGCTGGCTCTGGCGATTGCATGGGCCCGCTCGCGCGTGGAGACGCGAGGGGGAGAGAGCATTGTCGTGAAAGAATTAGACTTTGATTAGCTAATGAATGCTTAAAGCCGCTATAACCTGTGCTACTCAATCAAGGGGGAACGCATGCCTAGGCATAACTTCAACGACTTACAGGCCTTCGTCACAGTGGCTCGCGAAGGCAGCTTTACGCGCGCAGCAGCGCACCTGGGTGTTACCCAGTCGGCAGTCAGTCAGGTGGTGTCCGGGCTGGAGGCACGGCTACAGATTCGCCTGCTCACCCGCACCACCCGCAGTGGGTCCCTGACAGCGGCCGGTGAACGGCTGATGGAGGCCATCGGCCACCGCTTCGATGAAATCGAAGCCGAGCTGGATGCCCTGACCGAGCTGCGCGACAAACCGGCGGGCACGGTGCGTATCACCTGTGGTGACAACATCATCAAGACGACCTTGCTGCCCAAGCTGCTACCCGTCCTGGCGGCCTATCCGGATATCAAGCTCGAATTCGATATCCACTACGGCTTCCGTGACATCGTGGCTGAGCGTTTCGATGCGGGCGTGCGCTTCAGCGGGACTGTGGCTCAGGACATGATCGCGGTGCCCATCGGCGGCGATCTGCGCATGGCAGCAGTGGCGGCCCCCAGCTATTTCGCCGAGCACCCGATACCCACGCACCCCAACGATCTGGCTGCGCATCGCTGCATCGATATCCGCTTTCCAACCTATGGTGGAGTGGATGCCTGGGAGTTCGAGCGCAAAGGCAAAAAACTGAGGGTGAGGGTCGACGGGCAACTGGTGTTCAACACCACGACCCATATTGCGGACGCAGCCGTCGGCGGCCTGGGAATCGCCTATCTACCCGAAGACGAGTTCGCCCCCCACCTTGAAGAGGGCCGGCTGATTCGTGTGCTGGAGGACTGGTGCGAGCCGTTTTCCGGCTATCACCTCTACTATCCCAGCCGTAGACAACCTTCGCCTGCCTTCGCCCTGGTGCTCGAAGCGTTGCGAGTAACCAGGTAGAGCAACAGCGCCGGATCAGCCCCAAGATCGTTTACACAGTGCCCGTTTTTTGGCCGGCGCCTGCCTTTTCCAGCGTTCTCTCTGAGGGAGCGGCGGCTAGGCGATTAGAGCAACAGCCCCAGTTTGAGCCGCTTGGGCAGCTTGGCCACCACCAGCTGGTGGGAGCGCGTCAGCAACTCTTGCAGTTCGCCATCGCTCAAGGGGTAGGGCGCGGCCATGCTGATCCAGCGGGCACGGGCCAGGTAGGGTGCGGGACGGATGCCGGGGCGGTCGCAATAGCCGAGAAAGAGGTCGGCATCGACCTTGAAGGCCAGGCCATCTCGGCTGGCCAAGTGGAACAGGGCAAACATCTTGCTCTCGGCCACCGAGAACACCCGCACGCCGCCCCATTTGATGTCCTCGCGGGCGCCGGGCAGGCTCAGGCAGAAGGCGGCGACTTGCTCTGGTGTCATGGCTTAATCCCGATAGAAAACCTGCACCAGATGGTAGCCGAACTGGCTTTTGATCGGCCCATGCACTTCACGCAGGGGCTTCTTGAAGATCACCTGGTCAATGGCGCGCACCATTTGCCCCGGGCGCACTTCACCCAGGTCGCCGCCTTTCTTGCCGGACGGGCAGGTGGAATATTTGCGCGCCAATACATCGAAGGCCTCGCCGGCGGCGATGCGTTTCTTCAGCGCGGCGGCCTCTGCTTCGGTCTTGACCAGAATATGGCGGCACATTGCCTTGGCCATGATGGGTTCCTCAGATTGTTCGGCGCGCTATTGTGCCAGCATGGTAGCGCCAGCAGAATGGCGCCAGTTGTTTGCCGGCTGACGGGGCGGAAAGCCCACTGATTCTGGCCTAACGTTATTAATTCCACCTCGACGGATCTGCTCGCCATGGACCTCACCGCAATGCTGAACATCCTCTCCAGCCAGGATGGTTCCGACCTCTACCTGTCCACTGGGGCACCGCCCTGCGCCAAGTTCAATGGCGTACTCAAGGCCCTTAGCCAGGAGCCGCTGAAGAGCGGTGATGTGGCGGCCATTGCCGCCGGGGTGATGGACAGCGCCCAGCGTGAGGATTTCGAGCGCGAGTTGGAGATGAACCTGGCCATTTCCATCGCCGGGGTGGGGCGTTTCCGCATCAATATCTTCAAGCAGCGCAACGAAGTGTCCATGGTCTGCCGCAATATCAAGATGGATATTCCGGTGTTCGAGGATTTGAAGCTGCCCGAGGTGCTGCTTAAAACCATCATGGAAAAACGTGGCCTGGTGCTGTTTGTCGGCGGCACCGGCTCGGGCAAGTCCACCTCCCTGGCGGCTTTGATCGACTACCGCAACCGCAATAGCGGCGGCCATATCATCACCATCGAAGACCCGGTGGAGTATGTGCACAAGCACAAGAAATCGATCATCAATCAGCGCGAAGTCGGGGTAGACACCCGCAGTTTCCACGCCGCGCTGAAGAACACCCTGCGCCAGGCCCCGGACGTGATCCTGATCGGCGAGATCCGCGACCGCGAAACCATGGAGCACGCCCTGGCCTTCGCCGACACCGGCCACCTGGCCATCTCCACCCTGCATGCCAACAACGCCAACCAGGCGCTGGACCGCATCCTTCATTTCTTCCCGGAAGATTTCCGCGAGCAATTGCTGCTGGATCTCTCGTTCAATCTCAAGGCCACCATCGCCCAGCAGTTGATCCCGTCGATCGACGGCTCGCGCCGGTGGGCCGCATTCGAAGTCATGACCGGCACGCCGCTGGTCAAGGACCTCATCCGCAA
>DASUOY010000323.1:0-4735 GCA_036276395.1 Pseudomonas sp. | reverse complement strand
TTGCCGATTTTATTGAATAACGGCCAGCCGGTGGCGCTGGCCAATCTGCCGGGCTTGGATGGGCCGGCCGATGGCAGTTGGCGATTGATCTGGCTGCCACCGGGCGGTGATCAAGGTTTGAGCTGCTAAGGCCTTTCCGGTAGACTACGCTCCCGTCTTACTAGAGCTTTTGTCGACTCCTCAGGGAATCGGCAGGGCTAGCCATTTGCATGTACGCAAGTGGTGGCCTGTTTGGCCTACCTTCGCTTTCCCCGGCGGCACTGACCGCTTAAACGCAGACTTCTAGGGTTTTTCATGACGCGCTACATATTCGTCACGGGTGGTGTTGTTTCTTCATTGGGGAAAGGCATCGCCTCGGCTTCATTGGCGGCTATCCTGGAGGCGCGGGGCCTGAAGGTCACCATGCTCAAGCTGGATCCCTATATCAACGTCGATCCGGGCACCATGAGCCCGTTCCAGCACGGTGAGGTGTTCGTCACCCACGACGGTGCTGAGACCGACCTCGACCTGGGCCACTATGAGCGGTTTATCCGCACCACCATGACCCAGAACAACAACTTCACCACCGGTCGCGTCTACGAAGACGTGCTGCGCCGCGAGCGCCGTGGTGATTACCTGGGCGCGACCATTCAGGTCATCCCGCACATCACCGACGAGATCAAGCGCCGCATCATCAAGGGCGCCGGCGATGCCGACGTGGCCATGGTCGAGATCGGCGGCACGGTGGGCGATATCGAGTCGCAGCCGTTCCTTGAGGCGATTCGCCAGTTGCGCGTGGAAGTGGGCGCCAAGCGCGCCATGCTGATGCACCTGACCCTGGTGCCCTATATCGCCACCGCCGGCGAAACCAAGACCAAGCCGACCCAGCACTCGGTGAAAGAGCTGCGTTCCATCGGCCTGCAGCCGGACGTGCTGATCTGCCGTTCCGACCATCCGGTGGATGTGTCGTCGCGCCGCAAGATCGCGCTGTTCACCAACGTCGAAGAGCGTGCGGTGATTTCCCTGGAAGACGTCGACACCATCTACAAGATCCCGGCCGTGCTGCACGCCCAGGGCCTGGATGATTTCGTTGTCGAGCGTTTCGGCCTGCAATGCGGCCCGGCCGACCTGTCCGAGTGGGACCGCGTGGTCGATGCCAAGCTGAACCCGGAAAAAGAAGTCAATATCGCCATGGTTGGCAAGTACATGGAGCTGCTGGACGCCTACAAGTCGCTGATCGAAGCGATGAGCCACGCCGGCATCCAGAACCGTACCAAGGTCAACCTGCGCTATATCGACTCCGAAGACATCGAGAACAAAGGCACCGCGCTGCTCGAAGGTGTAGACGCCATTCTGGTGCCCGGCGGCTTCGGTCTGCGCGGCGTGGAAGGCAAGATCAAGACCGTGCAGTACGCCCGCGAGAACAAGATCCCCTACCTGGGCATCTGCCTCGGCATGCAGGTGGCGGTCATCGAGTTCGCCCGCAATGTGCTGGGCTGGAGCGATGCCAACTCCACCGAGTTCGACCTAGCCAGCCAGCATCCGGTGGTCGGCCTGATCACCGAATGGCAGGACGCCGCAGGTAGCGTCGAGAAGCGTAGCGATTCCTCCGATCTGGGCGGCACCATGCGCCTCGGTGCTCAGGACTGCCAGCTGCTGGCCGGTTCGCAAGTGCACCAGTGCTATGGCAAGGACGTGATAGTCGAGCGTCATCGTCATCGCTATGAAGTAAACAACAACCTGCTGCCGCAGCTCACCTCCGCCGGCCTCAAGGTTACCGGTCGCTCCGGCGACGGCGCCCTGGTCGAAGTGGTGGAAGCGCCGGATCATCCCTGGTTTGTCGCCTGTCAGTTCCACCCGGAGTTCACCTCCACGCCGCGCGATGGTCACCCGCTGTTCAGTGGCTTCGTCAATGCTGCCCTGGTGCAACAAGCGAAGAAGGCCTAAGACATGGCGCAGAAGATCATCAAGGTCGGCACTATCGAGATCGCCAACGACAAGCCGTTCGTGTTGTTCGGCGGCATCAACGTGATCGAATCCCGCGACCTGGCCATGCGCGCCTGTGAAGAATATGTGCGGGTTACCGACAAGCTCGGTATTCCCTATGTATTCAAGGCCAGCTTCGACAAGGCCAACCGCTCGTCCGTCACCTCTTTCCGCGGCCCAGGCCTGGAGGAGGGCATGAAGGTCTTCGAGGAAATCAAGAAGACCTTCGGCGTGCCGGTAATCACCGACGTGCATGAGCCGCATCAGGCGCAGCCGGTGGCGGATGTCTGCGACATTATCCAGTTGCCGGCGTTTCTCTCGCGGCAGACCGACCTGGTGGTTGCCATGGCCAAGACCGGCGCGGTGATCAATATCAAGAAAGCCCAGTTCCTTGCGCCCCAGGAGATGAAACACATCCTGGCCAAGTGCGAGGAGGCCGGTAATGACCAGCTGATTCTCTGCGAGCGTGGTTCCAGCTTCGGGTACAACAACCTGGTGGTGGACATGCTCGGCTTCGGCATCATGAAGCAGATGAACTACCCGGTGTTCTTCGACGTGACCCACGCCCTGCAGATGCCGGGTGGTCGCGCCGATTCCGCCGGTGGTCGCCGTGCCCAGGTCACCGACCTGGCCAAGGCGGGCATGAGCCAGGGCCTGGCCGGTCTGTTCCTCGAAGCCCATCCGGACCCGGACAATGCCAAATGCGACGGCCCTTGCGCCTTGCGTCTGGACAAGCTGGAGCCGTTCCTCACCCAGCTCAAGCAGCTGGATGATTTGATCAAGAGTTTTGCGCCGATTGAGACTGCCTGAAACGGCAATTCTCCGGTAAAGTGCGCTTTGTATACAATCTGACTCTGTAGTCGGTACATGTTGCATGCTGGAGTCATCTTCAGCGTGCAATAAGTGTGCAGCTCGGTACTACCCCTTTCGTCAACTTTTTGGAGTGCTACACGCAATGGCAAAGATCGTCGACATCAAAGGCCGTGAGGTTCTCGATTCCCGTGGTAACCCGACTGTGGAAGCCGATGTAATTCTCGACAGCGGCATCATCGGCAGCGCCTGCGCGCCGTCCGGTGCCTCCACCGGCTCGCGTGAAGCGCTGGAATTGCGTGATGGCGACAAGAGCCGTTATATGGGCAAGGGCGTGCTGAAAGCCGTAGCCAATATCAATGGCCCGATCCGCGACCTGCTGCTGGGCAAAGATGCCGCCGACCAGAAAGCCCTCGACCTGGCCATGATCGCCCTCGACGGTACCGAGAACAAAGCCACCCTGGGCGCCAACGCCATCCTCGCCGTGTCCCTGGCCGCCGCCAAGGCTGCTGCTCAGGCCAAGGGCGTGCCGCTGTACGCGCATATCGCCGACCTGAACGGCACCCCGGGCGTCTACTCCATGCCGGTGCCGATGATGAACATCATCAACGGTGGTGAGCACGCCGATAACAACGTCGATATTCAGGAATTCATGGTGCAGCCGGTGGGTGCGAAAACCTTCGCCGACGCCCTGCGCATGGGCACCGAGATTTTCCATCACCTCAAAGCGGTGCTCAAAGCCCGTGGCCTGAGCACTTCCGTCGGTGACGAAGGCGGCTTCGCGCCAAACCTGGCGTCCAACGAAGACGCTCTGGCCGCCATCGCCGAAGCCGTGGCCAATGCTGGCTACAAGCTGGGCACCGACGTCACCCTGGCCCTGGACTGCGCCTCCAGCGAGTTCTTCGAAAATGGCCAGTACGACCTGGCGGGCGAAGGCAAGGTATTCAGCGCCGAAGGTTTTGCCGACTATCTGGCGGGCCTGGCCCAGCGTTATCCGATCATCTCCATCGAAGACGGTATGGACGAGTCCGACTGGGCTGGCTGGAAAGTGCTGACCGACAAGATTGGCGAGAAAGTGCAGTTGGTCGGTGACGATCTGTTTGTGACCAACACCAAGATCCTCAAGCGCGGCATCGACGAGTCGATCGGCAACTCGATCCTGATCAAGTTCAACCAGATCGGCTCGCTGACCGAGACCCTGGAAGCCATCCAGATGGCCAAGGCCGCTGGTTACACCGCCGTAATCTCGCACCGCTCGGGTGAAACCGAAGACAGCACCATCGCCGATTTGGCTGTGGGTACTGCTGCTGGCCAGATCAAGACCGGTTCGCTGTGCCGCTCGGACCGCGTGTCCAAGTACAACCAATTGCTGCGTATCGAAGAGCAACTGGCAGGCAAGGCTCCGTATAAGGGCCGCGCCGAGTTCCGTGGTTGAGCTCAAGCATGGTAAAAGAGGGGCGGCGTGAGTCGCCCCTTTTTCGTCCGGAACCTCTTCTTGCTATGCGTAATAATTCCTACTGGGTGTTTATCCTGCTGATTGCCCTGCTGGCAGGCTTGCAATATCGCTTGTGGGTGGGCGATGGCAGCTTGGCCCAGGTAACCCAGCTGAAACAGCAGATTGCCGACCAGCAAGGTGAAAACGAGCAGCTGCAAGAGCGCAACCGGATTCTCGAAGCGGAAGTGCTGGAGCTGAAAAGCGGTATGGAAACCGTCGAAGAGCGCGCCCGCCAGGAGCTGGGCATGCTCAAAGAGGGCGAAACCCTCTATCAGTTGGCGGAATGAACGCCAGTCCCTTGCCCAACTTTTGGGCCCTGATTCCGGCTGCCGGCGTGGGCAGTCGCATGGCTGCCGACCGCCCCAAGCAATACCTGGAGTTGGCCGGCCAAACCATTATCGAACATACCCTGGCCTGCTTCCTCGATCACCCGCAGTTGCTCGGGGTAGTGGTCAGCCTGGCCGC
>DASUOY010000322.1:0-5565 GCA_036276395.1 Pseudomonas sp. | reverse complement strand
CAGCTGAACGACGCGCCGATCACCCAGATCCTCTCCGAGGAGCGCCGCAAGGGCTTCCTGGCCCTGGACGCCGAGGGCCACCTGGGCATCTTCCACAGCACCGCGCACCGTACCCTGCTGGTCGACCAGGTCGCCGAAGGTCAGGCCCTGGTCGCCCTGTCGCCGCGCGCCAACCGCGTGCTGGTGGAGAGCGATGGCCAGCTGCAACGTCTGATCATCGACAACCCGCACCCGGAAATTTCCTGGAGCTCGCTGTGGGGCAAGGTTTGGTACGAGAACTACGACGCGCCTGAGTACGTCTGGCAGTCCACCTCTGCCAACACCGATAACGAACCCAAGCTGAGCCTCGCGCCGCTGGCCTTCGGTACGCTGAAAGCGGCGTTCTACGCGATGCTTCTGGCCGCCCCGCTGGCCATCGCCGCCGCGCTCTACACCGCCTATTTCATGGCCCCGGCGCTGCGCCGCAAGGTCAAGCCGGTGATCGAGCTGATGGAAGCCCTGCCGACGGTAATTCTCGGTTTCTTCGCCGGCCTGTTCCTCGCGCCCTATGTGGAAGGTCACCTGCCGGGCATCTTCAGCCTGCTGATCTTCACCCCCATCGGCATCCTGCTGGCCGGCTACCTGTGGAGCCGCCTGCCGGAGTCGATCCGCCTGAGCGTGCCGGATGGCTGGGAATCGGCGCTGCTGATTCCGGTAATCCTGCTGGTGGGCTATGCCTCGCTGGCCATGAGCGGCCATGTGGAGAACTGGCTGTTCGACGGCAATATGCGCAGCTGGCTGAGCAATGACCTGGGCATTCCGTTCGACCAGCGCAACGCCCTGGTGGTCGGCCTGGCCATGGGTTTCGCGGTGATCCCGAACATCTACTCGATCGCCGAAGACGCCGTGTTCAGCGTGCCCAAGAGCCTGACCTTCGGCTCCCTGGCCCTGGGTGCCACGCCCTGGCAGACCCTGACCCGCGTGGTGATCCTCACCGCCAGCCCGGGCATCTTCTCGGCGGTGATGATCGGCATGGGCCGCGCCGTCGGCGAGACCATGATCGTGCTGATGGCCACCGGCAACACCGCGATCATGGACATGAACCTCTTCGAAGGCTTGCGCACCCTGGCCGCCAACGTGGCGGTGGAAATGCCCGAGTCGGAAGTCGGTGGTACCCACTACCGCGTGCTGTTCCTCTCGGCGCTGGTGCTGCTCGGCTTCACCTTTGTCATGAACACCCTGGCAGAGCTGGTGCGCCAGCGTCTGCGCGTCAAGTACGCCTCGCTCTAAGGCTTGGGAAGGTATATGTCCGTGAAACAGAACAACCTGAAAACCTGGTTCAAGAGCGGTACGCCGTGGATCTGGATGAATGCCGGCGCGGTGTCGATCGCGGTGATCATGACCCTGGGTCTGATGATGGTGATCGCCGTGCGTGGCCTCGGCCACTTCTGGCCGGCGGATATAGTCGAAGCCGACTATCAGGTGCCGGGCCAGGAAGTCCGGGTGATGGCCGGTGAGGTCACCCAGATCGAGGAAGTACCGCGCGCGCGCCTGGCCGCTTCCGGCCTGCCGGTGACCGCCGAGGGTGGCGAATTTATGACCCGCGAGCTGTTCAAGGTGGGTAACCGCGAGGTATTCGGCGCGGACTTCACCTGGGTGGTCGGCGAGTGGCTGAGCAACCCGCGTACCCCGGAAAACCTCACCGCCTTCGAGCGCCGTGAGTGGGGCAACTTCTACGGCTACCTGGTCAACGTCAAGGAAAACGGCCAGTTGGTGGCCGAAGGTGACGCCAGCTGGCCCGCCCTGCAGGAGCGCCTCGAGCGCGTCGAGCAGCTGCACAAGCAGCTGGTGCGCCTGGAGAAGAAGGATATCGGCCGAATCAACGCCGGCCTCGAGCGCATCCGCCTGCAGACCCGCAAGCTGGAGCTGCAAGGCAAGCTGGACGCGGTCGCCCAGGCCGAGCTGGATGCCGAGCGGGCGCAGTGGGATGCCGAGTACAAGGTGCTGGAAACCGAGCTGATCGCGCTGAACCAGGCGTTCAACCGCGACAGCGTTACGGTCAAGACCGCCGACGGGCGTGAAGTGACCCTGAGCCTGGGCAAGGTGGTGCGCGCCTTCCAGCCCAACGCCATGGGCCTGGGCGACAAGCTCGGCTTCTACTTCGCCAAGCTGTGGGAATTCGTCAGCGACGACCCCCGTGAGGCCAACACCGAAGGTGGCATCTTCCCGGCGATCTTCGGCACTGTGATGATGACTCTGATCATGGCAGTGATCGTCACCCCGTTCGGCGTGATCGCGGCCATCTACCTGCGCGAGTACGCCAAGCAGGGCCCGCTGACCCGGGTGATCCGCATCGCGGTGAACAACCTGGCCGGCGTGCCGGCGATCGTCTACGGCGTGTTCGGCCTGGGCTTCTTCGTCTATGTGCTGGGCGGCTCGCTGGACCGCATGTTCTTCCCCGAGTCCGCCCCGGCGCCGACCTTCGGCACCCCGGGCCTGCTGTGGGCCTCGCTGACCCTGGCGATTCTGACCCTGCCGGTGGTGATCGTCGCCACCGAGGAAGGCCTGGCGCGGATTCCGCGGGCCGTGCGCGAAGGCTCCCTGGCCCTCGGCGCGACCAAGGTGGAAACCCTCTGGCGCGTGGTGCTGCCAATGGCCAGCCCGGCGATGATGACCGGCCTGATTCTCGCCGTGGCCCGCGCCGCCGGCGAAGTGGCGCCGCTGATGCTGGTGGGCGTGGTCAAGCTGGCACCCTCGCTGCCCCTGGATGCCAACTACCCCTATCTGCACCTGGATCAGAAGATCATGCACCTGGGCTTCCACATCTATGACGTCGGCTTCCAGAGCCCCAACGTCGAGGCCGCGCGGCCGCTGGTATACGCCACCGCGCTGCTGCTGGTGTTGGTCATCGTGGTGCTGAACATGGCGGCGGTCTATATCCGCAACCACCTGCGCGAGAAGTACAAGGCGCTGGATCATTAATGCTTTAACGCCCTCTCCCTTCCAGGGAGAGGGCGGGGGTGAGGGTTATGAACTCCGCCCCTCACCCTGACCCTCTCCCCAGCGGGGAGAGGGAATGGTCAACGAATTTGTTAGCGTAGGGAGCATCCCATGCAGCACGAAGCACACAGTCACGGTATCGACATCTCGGCCCTGGGCCGCGACAAGCAGAGCCTCAACCTGGCCGCAGAACCCGTGGCCATCGAAGTACCGGGGCTGAACCTGTACTACGGCGACAAGCAGGCGCTGTTCGACGTCAAGATGAACATCCCCAACCAGCGCGTCACCGCCTTTATCGGCCCGTCCGGTTGCGGCAAGTCGACCCTGCTGCGTACCTTCAACCGGATGAACGATCTGGTCGACGGCTGCCGCGTGGAAGGCGAAATCAACCTCGACGGCAAGAACATCTACCGCAAGGGCGAAGATGTCGCCGAACTGCGTCGCCGTGTCGGCATGGTGTTCCAGAAGCCCAACCCGTTCCCCAAGAGCATCTACGAGAACGTGGTGTACGGCCTGCGCATCCAGGGCATCAACCAGAAGCGCGTGCTCGATGAAGCGGTGGAGTGGGCACTGAAAAGCGCGGCGCTGTGGGATGAGGTCAAGGACCGTCTGCACGAGTCTGCCCTCGGTTTGTCCGGTGGCCAGCAGCAGCGTCTGGTGATCGCCCGTACCGTGGCGGTGCAGCCGGAAGTGCTGCTGCTCGACGAACCCTGCTCGGCCCTCGACCCGATCTCCACGCTGAAGGTCGAAGAGCTGATCTACGAACTGAAATCCAAGTACACCATCGTTATCGTGACCCACAACATGCAACAGGCGGCGCGGGTTTCCGACTACACCGCGTTTATGTATATGGGCAAACTGATCGAGTTCGGTGATACCGATACGCTGTTCACCAACCCGGCGAAAAAACAAACCGAGGATTACATCACCGGTCGTTACGGTTGATGGCAAAGCCCATCCACCTGATAACTCGTAGGGTGCGCCGTGCGCACCATGGCGACCCAAGCCGGCAGCATTCGCGGAGCGAATTGGAATGATCAACAAAGACAACCTTACCCAGCATATCTCCCAGCAGTTCAACGTCGAGCTGGAGGAGGTGCGCAGCCACCTGCTGGCCATGGGCGGCCTGGTCGAGAAGCAGGTCAACGACGCCGTCACCGCGCTGATCGACGCCGACTCCGGTCTGGCTCAGCAGGTGCGCGAGATCGACGACCAGATCAACCAGATGGAACGCAATATCGACGAGGAGTGCGTGCGCATTCTTGCCCGTCGTCAGCCAGCGGCGTCCGACCTGCGCCTGATCATCAGCATCTCCAAGTCGGTGATCGATCTGGAGCGCATCGGCGACGAAGCCACCAAGATAGCCAAGCGCGCGATCCTGCTGTGCGAGGAAGGCGAAGCACCGCGCGGCTACGTCGAAGTGCGGCATATCGGCGATCAGGTACGCAAGATGGTGCAGGAGGCGCTGGACGCCTTCGCCCGTTTTGACGCCGACCTGGCGCTGTCGGTGGCGCAGTACGACAAGACCGTCGACCGCGAATACAAGACCGCCCTGCGTGAGCTGGTGACCTACATGATGGAAGACCCGCGCTCGATCGCCCGGGTGCTCAATATCATCTGGGCCCTGCGTTCCCTGGAGCGCATCGGCGACCACGCGCGCAATATCGCCGAACTGGTGATCTACCTGGTGCGCGGCACCGACGTGAAGCATATGGGCCTGACCCGCATGCAGGAAGAAGTGCAGGGTGGCAAGTCGGCCAACTGAGGCCTCTGGATCAGGGGCGGCGCCGGGCTGACCGATAAAGGGCGGTATTTCGGTTGGCCTTTGGCCAGCAGGCGCGACTATGCTTAAGGCCATTACAACAGGAGTGGCCGATGAGCAAAGTCAGTGTGCTGGTGGTGGACGACGCAACCTTTATTCGCGACCTGGTGAAGAAGGGCTTGCGCGATCACTTTCCCGGCGTGCAGATCGAAGAAGCGGTGAATGGGCGCAAGGCCCAGCAACTGCTTAGCCGGCAGAGCATCGACCTGATCCTCTGTGACTGGGAAATGCCGGAGCTGTCCGGCCTCGAACTGCTCAGCTGGTGCCGCGAGCAGGACGGCCTGAAGACCGTGCCCTTTATCATGGTCACCAGCCGTGGTGACAAAGACAACGTGGTGCAGGCGATCCAGGCCGGCGTTTCGGATTTTATCGGCAAGCCGTTTTCCACCGAGCAACTGGTGACCAAGGTGAAGAAGGCCTTGCACCGTGCCGGCAAACTGCAGGCCCTGATGACCAGCAATGCACCGAAGATGCTCAGCACCGGCGCCTTCGCCAATGACTCGCTGTCCGCCCTGACCGCCGGCAAGGCCGAAGTGGTCAAACCCGCCGCCGCGCCCGCGGTACAAGCTGCCGCAGCCTTTGCCGGCAAACCGGCCACCGCGGCCAAGGCTGTGGCGGCGGCCGCCAGCACGCCGGCTGGGCGCGGTCAGGGTCAGTTGCGTTTGCCTGGCGGCAGCATGGCCTGTGTGATCAAGGCGCTGAGCCTCAAGGAGGCCCTGCTGGTGGTCAAACGCACCGAGTTGCTGCCCCAGGTGCTGGAAAGC
>DASUOY010000321.1:0-4542 GCA_036276395.1 Pseudomonas sp. | reverse complement strand
CTTGAAGAAGATATGCCCGCTCATCTCGCCGGCCAGCAGCGCGCCGGTTTCCCGCATTTTCTTCTTGATCAGCGAGTGGCCGGTCTTCCACATCACCGGGCGGCCGCCGTAGCCGCTGATCAGTGGGGTCAGGCGGCGCGTGCACTTGACGTCGAAGATGATGTCGGCGCCGGGGTTGCGCGATACCACGTCCTTGGCGAACAGCATCAGCAGGCGGTCCGGGTAGACGATGGTGCCGGTGTTGGTCACTACGCCGACGCGGTCGCCGTCGCCGTCGAAGGCCAGGCCCAGGTCGGCTTGCTCGGACTTGACCTTGGCGATCAGGTCGACCAGGTTTTCCGGCTTGCCCGGGTCCGGATGGTGGTTGGGGAAGTTGCCATCCACCTCGCAGAACAGCGGAATCACGGTGCAACCCAGGGCCTGGATCAGTTGCGGGGCTATCACCCCGGCGGCACCGTTGCCGCAGTCGACCACCACTTTCAGCGGGCGGGCCAGGGCGATGTCGTCACGAATCTGTTTGAAGTAGCGCTCCAGTACGTCGATCTGCACGACACTGCCGACGCCACTGGCGAGGTCGTTGTTGTCGATACGGGTTTTCAGCGCCTGGATCTGTTCGTTGGCCAGGGTGTCGCCGGCGATGACGATCTTGAAGCCGTTGTAGTCCGGCGGGTTGTGGCTGCCGGTGAGCATTACCGCGGACTTGCCGGCGAGGATGTTGGCGGCGTAGTAGACCACCGGGGTCGGCACCATGCCGACATCACTGACATGGCAACCGCAATCGAGCAGGCCCTGGATCAGCTGCTGTACCAGCTCCGGGCCGGACAGGCGACCATCGCGGCCGACGGCGATATTCGCCTCGCCCTGGGCCAGGCTTTGCGAGCCGATAGCGCGGCCGATCCAGTAAGCGCTTTCTGCGCTCAGGCTGCTGCCGACCACGCCGCGAATGTCGTAGGCGCGGAAGATGTCAGCCGGCAATGTTGGCGCAACTTGTGGGGTATTTATCACGGGGGGTTGCTCCAGTCCCAGGAGATCCTGGTCTTCTTCGAGAATATCGATATCGAGGATATCGGTGTCTTGAAACAGTGGATCAACCAGGCCTGCCGGCGCCGTTTGCAGCATGTCGGGGGTGTTGGTGGGCGTTTCCGCTGGTGGGCGGATGATATTGTCGCTGGCCCGGCGCGGCAGACGCGCTAGGGCATGGGCCAAACTGTCGAGTGCCGGCAGGCTCAGGCTGAAGGCTTTGACTGCTTTACCCGTGGAGAGTTCTTTGATCAGTTGCGCCAGCTGCATGACGTCCTTGAGCAGGCGCCGCTGCAGGTTGCTGTGCACCAGGAACATGCCCACCAGCGCGCCCACCAGCACGATCAGGGCGGCGATGGCCAGCAGCAGGGGCGAGACGAGCGAGTCCTGCAGGGCCGGGCCGGGGGTGAAGCTGAGGGTCCAGTTGGGGTTGCCGGTCTTGAACGTCTGCGCGTTGCCCGTGGCCTGGCCGCGTTGCGCCAGCAGCTGGGCGGCGGTGTTGCCGAACTGCTGTTGCAGCTGGACCTGGCCGACCTCGGCGGGAAGTTGCGGCAGGCTGGCCAGCAGGCGTTCGAGATCGACGGCCAGCAGCAGGGTGCCGTAGGGCGGCTCGCCATCCTTCAGGCGCAAGGGCGCGGCACTGTAGACCAGCCAGCGCTGGCCGACCTTGTAGGCCTCGGGGGGCGGCGTCTGGCCGCTTTCCACGCGGCGCAGCATATCCAGGGCGGCAAAGTTCATCGGCGCGTTGCGCTGCATATTTTGCACGGCCTGGTTGCGCCCGTTGAGGTGGGCATCGACCACGCCATGCCAGTAGCTGAGGTTGCGCTCGGCCGCCTGCACCTGCGTGCTGTCCTGGCTTTGCAGGGCGTCCAGCAGCTGCGGGTTGCGGGCCGCGCTGCTGGTGTCGGCGGCCAGTTGCAGCAAGGCCTGGTCCAGGGCGGAGGCCTGGCTGCTGCCCCAGGCCTGGCTGAGCTGTTGTTGTACCTGCTGAGCGCTACTGGACTGGGCGAACCAGAGCAGGCCCCCGGCCAGGACCAGGCTTCCCAGGACCGCCACCAGACCCGGTAGCAGGGCGCTGACGGCTTGCTGATTCTTGCTTGGGGCGCTGCTTGAGGCTTTAGCGGCCGGCTCTGTGGCGACGGCATCCTTGGCGGTACGCTTGAAGAGTTTCATGCGGCGTCTCCTCGGCAATTCATCCTGGAATCAAGAAGGGCAATCAGTGGCTGCCGGAATGGCCAAAGCCACCTGCGCCGCGCTGGCTTTCATCGAACTGCTCGACCAGCTCGAAATGTGCCTGCACCACCGGCACCAGAATCAGCTGGGCGATACGTTCGCCGATGGCAATGGTGAAGGCGCTCTGTCCACGGTTCCAGCAGGACACCATCAGCTCGCCCTGGTAGTCCGAGTCGATCAGGCCGACCAGGTTGCCGAGCACGATACCGTGTTTGTGGCCCAGGCCCGAGCGCGGCAGGATCATCGCCGCCAGGCCCGGGTCACCGATATAGATCGACAGGCCGGTGGGAATCAGCACGGTCTGCCCGGGTTCGAGCAGCAGTTCCTGCTTGAGCATGGCGCGCAGGTCGAGGCCGGCGGAGCCCGGAGTGGCGTACTGCGGCAGGGGAAATTCGTTGCCCAGGCGTGGGTCGAGGATCTTGGCTTGTAAGGCGTGCATATCAGGCTCTTTGCTCGATAAGTGAGGGCATCAGCTACGCGCCAGGCGCTCGGCGATAAAGCCGATCAACTGGCGGGCGATCTTGCTCTTGCTGGTCTGGGCGAAGCTGCTTTGGCGCAGTTCGCGGTCGATGATGGTGATGGCGTTTTCCTCGCTGTTGAAGCCGATGCTGGGGTTGGCCACGTCGTTGGCGACTATCAGGTCGAGGTTCTTGTCCTTGAGCTTGCGCGAGGCGTATTCCAGCAGGTTCTCGGTTTCGGCGGCGAAGCCGACGCTGAAGGGGCGATCGCTGCGCCCGGCCAGGGTGGCGAGGATATCCGGGTTGCGCACCATTTGCAGGAGCAGGCCGTCGCCGCTACTGGGGTCTTTTTTCAATTTGTGCTGGGCGACCACTTCCGGGCGGTAGTCGGCCACGGCGGCGGCGGCAATCAGCAGGTCGCAGGGCATCGCTGCTTCGCAGGCGGCGAGCATGTCGCGGGCGCTGGTGACGTTGATGCGGGTGACCCGCTCCGGGGTGGGCAGGTGCACCGGGCCGCTGATCAGGGTGACCATGGCGCCGGCTTCGGCGGCGGCTTCGGCCAGGGCGAAACCCATCTTGCCGGAGCTGTGGTTGGTGATATAGCGCACCGGGTCGATGTTTTCCTGGGTCGGCCCGGCGGTGATCAGCACATGCTTGCCAGTCAGCGCCTGGCCCTGGAAACAGTCGGCGGCGCATTGCGCCAGTTGCTCGGCTTCCAGCATGCGGCCCAGGCCGACATCGCCGCAGGCCTGCTCGCCGGCGGCGGGGCCGAACAGCTTGAGGCCGCGTTCGGCCAGCAGTTGGGCATTGGCCTGGGTGGCTGGGTCGCGCCACATGGCCTGGTTCATCGCCGGGGCCAGGGCCACCGGGGCATCGGTGGCCAGCACCAGGGTGGTCAGCAGGTCATCGGCCACGCCCTGGGCCAGGCGTGCCAGCAGGTCGGCGGTGGCCGGGGCGATCAATACCAGGTCGGCCCAGCGCGCCAGTTCGATATGGCCCATGGCGGCTTCGGCGGCGGGGTCGAGCAGGTCCAGGTGCACTGGATGGCCGGACAGCGCCTGCAGGGTCAACGGGGTGATGAACTCGCGGCCGCCCTTGGTCATCACCACCCGGACTTCGGCACCCTGGTCTTTCAGTCGGCGAACCAGCTCGGCACTTTTATAGGCGGCAATACCGCCGCCCACGCCCACAATGATGCGTTTCCGATAAAGCCGCTGCATAGGCCTGCCTTTATATAGGGGTGGATAAACGCCGCGGCGGTGACGCCTCCCCAGGCCGGTCGCCGCGCAAAAAGTTGGGCTACGATAGCACAGAGGCCGCAGCGGAGCAGCGGCGCCAGGAGCCTGCCGGGCCCGCTCTTATGAGCTGTTGCCCGGCGGCCGACCACCTGCACAAGGAGCTGTGATGAGTATTCGCGACTGGCCCGCGGCGGAGCGTCCGCGGGAGAAATTGCTGGCCCAGGGTGCCGTCAGCCTGACCGACGCAGAGCTGCTGGCGATCTTTCTGCGTACCGGGGTGGCGGGGCAGAGCGCGGTGGATCTGGCGCGCCATCTGCTCGGCGATTTCGGCGGACTGCGCGCCTTGCTGCAGGCCGATCTCGACTCGTTCAGCCAGCGCTTGGGGCTGGGCCCGGCCAAGTTCGCCCAGTTGCAGGCGGTGCTGGAGATGGCGCGGCGGCATCTGGCCGAGCAGTTGCGCCGCGATTCGGTGCTGGAGAGCCCGCAGGCGGTGCGTGATTACCTCAAGGCATTGTTGCGCCATGAGCCCCATGAGGTTTTCGGCTGCCTGTTTCTCGATGCTAAGCACCGGGTACTGGCCTTCGAGGCGCTGT
>DASUOY010000320.1:0-2199 GCA_036276395.1 Pseudomonas sp. | reverse complement strand
CACCACACGTGCGCTGACACCCGCCTCTTCGCGGCTGGCCGAGCCCAGTTGCACCACCAGGCCGCTATCCTGCAGCCGCTCACGCAAGCGCTCCAACTCGGCAAAGCCGGCGGCCTGCACCTGCATAGCCAGATCGCCGCGCGCCTCGCTGAAATCCACCTGACTGATCTGCACCTGCCCGCCTTCGGCCGCCAGCGCCTCGCTGACCTGGGCCAGCAGGCCAAGCAAGCGGGTTTGCCCGCTGCCCGTAGCGGCCTGCAGATGCTGGTCGAACTGCGCCCGCAGGTTGACCAGCTTGCTGTCCTGGGGGAACAGCTCCTGGTACAGGGCGGCGCTGGCGGCGGCAAGGTCATCGGCCTGACGCTGCAGATGCCAGCCCTGGGCCAGGTTGAAGCCCCACTGCAGCACCAGCCACAGGCCGACCAGCCCCAACAACGGCCGCCAACGCTGCCACTGCACATTGCTGCTGGCGGGGGCGAACTCGCCCTGGGCCAGGTTGTTGCGCAGTGGTTGCTGAGTCAGCCAGGCAAAGGGCTCGGCCACCGCCATGCTGTCGTCCAGCGGGTGCAACGCCGGCTGCTGCGAATCACACCAGGCAATCTGCGGTTGCACGCACATAGGGCTCAGTTGCGCCCAGTCCTGCGCCTGCAGCGCCATCCGCGTGACATTCTCGCCGCCCAGCAGCCAGCGGCCGTGCAGCGGCAAGAGCGCTGTGCCAGGCCCAGGCAACAGATCGGCATCCACGGCAATGGCCGCAGGCGCTGTGGGGCACAAGGCCAGCCAGCCGGCCAGCCAGCTGCGGCGCACGGCGAACACCCGATGCCGACCATCGGCCAACTGCTCGCCCAATGCCAGATGCATCAGCTCGACTTCCTCGGCCAGCAACTCCTCCACCGCGAACGGCAGGGCCTGGCGTAACCAGCGCGCCTTGCGCGTCGGCAGATTGACCGCGCAGGCCGTCACCGCCTCCACCGGCAGCACCAGGGTCCAGCTGCCGCCAGGCTGCGCCTGATCAAACGGCAGGGACTCGCTGATTCCGGCGGCAACCCGCTGTACCGGCAAATCCGCCTGGGCGCCCGCACAGGCGGCGGGCGGCAGAAATACATAGGTCTGACTCATGGTTCGACTTCCTCGACGGGCGCAGGCGGCATACCGCCCTGCCCCAAATCACGGGCTAGAACATACAGCTTGCCATCGCTGACACGCTGCAAGGTGCTGCGTAAAACCTGGCGCCGCTCACCCACTGTGACTTCGCTGAGCACCTGAAAATACTGACTGCCCACGGCCAGCCCCTGGCTCTGCACCTGCAGCCCGCCCAGCTGGGCGGTAAAGCTCGGCACGTCGCTATAACCCTCGGCCCCGCGAGCGGCAACCAGGCCCTGGGCGGTGCTCAGCGGCAGGCCATCGGCCAGGCTGGCCAGCACCCGTGCACTGGCCGTATTGACGTTAAGGGTGGCATCGGCCGGCAAGACGCTGACATACGGCAGCAGACGCTGATAGTCCGCCTCACTCATTTCCAGCAGCAGGCGCAACTCGGATACATCCAGCAATTCACGGTTCGCCGCGCGATAAGGCGGCTGCGCCAGCAGGTATTGATTGTCTTCCGCGCCGTAACCGCCGCTGGGCTGATCGTCGCCATCCAGCCAGTCGAGCAGGCGTTCGGCGTAGGGCGCTTCGATCTGCAAGCCCAGCAGCAGCCGACGCAGCTGGGCCACGGCGGCCTCATTGGGCTGCCCCTGACGCAGCAGACTGTTGAGATTGAAGCGGCCGCTGGGGTCGAGAATCTGCACCCGCAGCGTCCCGCCTTCATCCAGAGTGAAGGGCGCGCGATTCTTGGCCCAGGCCTCACCCAGATGATCCACCGGCGCGCGCGGATCGCCCTGGCGCAGATCACGCTGCAGAATGGCCTTGGCCAGTATCTCGCCGCCCAGGGCGTAGTGCAGGGCCTGGCGCACGTGCAGCTGATTGGCGCTGCTGCGGATCGACAGCTGCTGGCGCGCGATTATCCCGGCGCTGACCACGGTGACCACCGCCACCACCAGCAGGACGGTGATCAGCGCCATGCCGCGCTGCCGGCTCATGGTTGTGGCTCCACTGGAGGCTCGCCACCTGGCGCGGCAGGGTCTTGCGGATCTTGCCCCGGCGCTTGCGCCTGACGCGCAGGCAAGCCCTCAGGCAAGCGCAACAAACGACGCAACT
>DASUOY010000319.1:0-4837 GCA_036276395.1 Pseudomonas sp. | reverse complement strand
ATCGCCGAAGGCACCCGGCCGAAAGTGCGCGACGAGAAGTTCTTCGTGCCGCTGGAGGCGCATGGTGTGCAGGTCATGTCGATGGCCTTCCTCACTGACGAGAACACCCCGGTGGTGTGGCGCGGGCCGATGGTCTCCGGTGCGCTGATCCAGTTGATCACCCAGACCGCCTGGGACAACCTCGATTACCTGGTGGTGGACATGCCGCCGGGTACCGGCGACATCCAGCTGACCCTGGCGCAGAAGGTGCCGGTGGCCGGTGCGGTGATCGTCACCACACCGCAGGATCTGGCCCTGCTGGATGCGAAAAAGGGCGTGGAGATGTTCCGCAAGGTGAATATCCCAGTGCTCGGCGTGGTGGAAAACATGGCCGTGCATATCTGCTCGAACTGCGGGCATGCCGAGCATCTGTTCGGTGAGGGCGGCGGCGAGAAGCTGGCGGCGCAGTTTGGCGTCGATCTGTTGGCCTCCTTGCCGCTGTCGATGGCCATCCGCATGCAGTCCGATGGCGGCAAGCCAACCACTGTGGCCGATCCGGAAAGCCAGATCGCGATGATCTATCAGGAAACCGCACGCAACGTGGGTGCGCGTATCGCCCAGGGCGCTGCGCAGCAGGCGATGCCGAACATTGTGATCAGCGACGATTGATGCAGCGGCGGCGCGCCGGTCGTGCGCGCCGCTGTGGTAGCCGTATTTGTGTAAAACACTCAGGCATAAAAAAGCCCCGCACTAGGCGGGGCTTTTTCTCAAGCGAGGTTAGTGCAGGTTATACAACCTGAACTTCCTCAGCTTGCATGCCTTTCTGACCACGGGTGGCCACGAAAGTCACTTGCTGGCCTTCTTTCAGGCTCTTGAAGCCATCGCTCTGGATAGCTTTGAAGTGTACGAACAGATCGTCACCGGATTGCGGAGTGATGAAGCCGTAGCCTTTCTCATCGTTGAACCACTTAACGGTGCCAGTTTGACGATTGGACATGTGAATGTCTCCTAACAAAAGTAATAACAGCCCTGGAAAAGCCCAGGCCGGGACTGAGTGCAACGAGTACTAGGAGTCGGACGATGTTTGATCGAAATCTAGGCATCAAGTAGCGATTCGCGGTGACACATGCAGCACAGTGGGGTCACCATACCCGCTTTTAACGCTAAGCGCGAATGCTCTGTGCATCTTTCTGTTATTTACCGATCAGCAGCCAGATTTTCCACTTGGCGGGTAGACTGCCCAAGAGCCTTTGAACCCTGCCGCCGGCCCCGGTAAGATGCGCTCACTTTTTCACCCATAGCCCATTCAGGACGCCCGCCATGAGCATCAAATCGGATAAGTGGATTCGCCGCATGGCCCAAGAGCACGGCATGATCGAGCCCTTCGTCGAGCGCCAGGTGCGCGCCGAGGGCGCACAGCCGCTGATCTCCTACGGGGTTTCCAGCTACGGCTACGATGTGCGCTGCGCCGATGAGTTCAAGGTGTTTACCAACATTAACTCGGCCACTGTCGACCCGAAGAATTTCGATGAGAAGAGCTTTGTCGATGTGAAAAGCGACGTCTGCATCATTCCACCGAACTCCTTCGCCCTGGCGCGCACCGTGGAGTTCTTCCGGATTCCCCGTGATGTGCTGACCATCTGCCTGGGCAAGAGCACTTATGCGCGCTGCGGCATTATCGTCAACGTCACCCCGCTGGAGCCGGAATGGGAAGGGCACGTGACCCTGGAGTTCTCCAACACCACCACCTTGCCGGCGAAGATCTACGCCAACGAGGGCGTGGCGCAGATGCTGTTCCTGCAATCCGATGAGGCCTGCGAAGTGTCCTATAAGGATCGTGGCGGCAAGTATCAGGGCCAGCTGGGCGTTACCCTGCCTAGGGCTTGAGCCACTTAAGTCGATCCATAGAAAAGCCGGGCACTGCCCGGCTTTTCTATTTTTACCTCAGATAGGGGAACTGACGGCATCAACTGCTGCGCGTCCTTTCTGGCTGTTCTGTGCAAATTATGCCTGCGAGCTTTTCTGATGTTGGGCGTAGTGCTTGACCACGTCGCCAAGTGCGGTAGTCATTACGGCGGTGGATACGCCGAACATCAGGATACCGTTGGCGGCCTCTATCGGGCTGAGCAGTTGCCGTGGTGGTGAGAGGACGAGGTCGCCGTAGCCAACGGTGGTGAAGGTCACGCCGGAGAAGTACAGCGCCTGAGAAAAGCTCTGGAACTCGTCCAGTACGATAAACAGTGCGGCCCAGATGGCCATCTGCACAAAATTACCCACCAGAAGCAACAGCATCACCAGGCTCAGGATCAAGATGGTGCTGCCCAGCGATGCCTGGCTAAGGCTGCGTCGATACTCGGCATAGCGGCGCAGGCTGAGAGCGACCATCACGGTTTGCAGAAGCAGGCACAGCAGTATCAGCGGCAGGCCGATCATTAGGCTCAGGAACATGGCTTCTCCTTGGTTGGCTTTTAGATGCGCCGATGCTTATTCGCCATCCTGTGGGCCGGCCGCTCTGTTCGCGTGTGGCGTGTCGACCCACTGCCAGAACAACTTGTAGCCCACCGCCAGGAGCACCGGGCCGATGAACAGACCGATGATGCCGCCACTCACCATGCCGCCCAGGGCGCCAATCAGCACCACTGGCATGGGCACATCCACACCGCGGCCCAGTAACAGCGGCTTGAGCACGTTGTCGGCGAGGCCGGCGACGAAGACGTAGATGGCGAAGATGATGGTTGCCAGGGAGGCGCCTTCGCTGAAGAACACGAAGGCGATCACTGGCAGGGTGATCAGCGTGGCCGGTAGCTGCATGATCCCCAGTAGCAGTACGGCCAAGGCCAGCAGGCCGGCGCCGGGAACACCCATGAAGACGAAGCCGGCACCAATCAGCAGCATCTGGATAAAGGCAATGCCGATCACCCCCTGCGCCACGGCGCGGATGGTTGCGGTGCAGAGCTCGACCAGGGCGTCACTGCGCTCAGCCTCGATCACCCGTGCGGCAATGCGTTGGGCACTGCGGTGGCCGGTGTTGCCAAACGCCATGATGATGCCGGCAATCATCAGCGCGGCAATGAATACCAGCATGCCGATGCCTACTCCAGCGAGCTTGCCGAGTAAGTTCAGCGTCACATCCTTGAGCTGCGGCGCCAGGCGTTGCAACACTCCGGTTAGATCGGAAGCCGCCTGTTCCCAGAAGCCATGCAGCGACTTGCCGATCAGCGGCCATTGGGCAACTGCATCCGGTGGTGGCGGGATATGCACAGCGCCCGCTTTGACGTTGGCGATGACCGTCTCCACCGACTCCGTCAGGGAGGTGCCGAGCAGGTAGGTGGGGATCAATAGAATGGCAATGGCAAGCAATATGAGCAGCGTGGCTGCGCGGCTATCGCTGTGGCCGGTGTGCGCCTTGATCATGTTGTGCAGCGGATAGAGCGTGACGGCGAGGATCAGCGCCCAGATCATCAGGCTGAGGAACGGGCTGAACACCTGGAAGCAGGCGACCACCAGGGCGGCGATCAAGCCTGCACGGATCAGGGTATCGAGTAGGGTGCTGGTGATAGTCTGCTCAGGTGTGGCGTTCGGCGACATATGGCTTTCCTTTCCTGAAGTACCCTTAGGTCAGCTCAGCCTGAGTGGCTGAGCTGTTACTTCAAAAAAGCGTAGCCTGCCGCGGGTATGTCAGCCCGCGGCATATGTGCCTAGGGAACCAGCGGCAGTTCGCGCTTGTGGCGGGTGGCATCAAAGGTGCGCACGATAATGGCGTAGGCCTCGTCGCGTACTGGCTGGCCGTGCAGGAACGCGTCGATTTCGGCGTAGGTCACGCCGTGAGCTTCCTCGTCCGGCTTGCCTGGGCGCAGTTCTTCCAGGTCGGCGGTTGGGGTTTTCATCACCAGATGTTCGGGGGCGCCCAGGTGTCGGGCGATGGCGCGTACCTGGCCTTTGACCAGGCCCGACAGCGGGGCCAGATCGCAGGCGCCGTCACCGAACTTGGTGAAGAAGCCCATCACCGCTTCGGCGGCGTGGTCGGTGCCGATCACCATGCCATTGTTGGCGTTGGCGATGGCGAACTGGGCGACCATGCGGATGCGCGCCTTGATATTGCCGGCTACAAAGTCGCGCCGGGCATCGCTGAGTTTTTGCAGGTGAGTGACCTGTTCACCGAGGCCCAGCACGCTGTCTGCAATGTTCACCGTGTCTTCTTCGTCGGCGCGGATAAATCGCAGTGAGTCCTGGGCGTCGTGCTCATCGTGCTGGGTGCCGTGGGGCAGGCGCACGGCGATAAAACGGTAGGCCTGCTCGCTCGTTTCAGCGCGCAGCTCTTCAACCGATAGCTGGGCCAGGCGGCCAGCGGTCAGCGAGTCGACGCCGCCGCTGATGCCCAGTACCAGAACTTTCAAGCCGGAGTTGCGCAGGCAGCTCTTGATAAAGGCTTTGCGTTTGTCGATTTGCGCAATCAGCGCGGCGGTGTCGGCGAAGGGTGGCACCACGTCCAGAGCGGCGGCGATTTCGGCTTGGCGGTTGCTCATTTCAAAGTCCTCACGGGGAGCAGAACATATGGCTTATGCGGTCGCGCGGCAGAAATGCACGGCTGTATGGCATCAAGCGTTGGCACAAGGCGCAAAGCTTACGTTGAAGCGGCGGCAAAGTGCACGCTAGAGCTGCATGTCTTTGTGAGGGGGGGGGCGAGTCGCCGGCAAAAAATTGCCTGGAGCAATTTTTAACATCGCGCAGCGATGGCCCGAAGGGTGGCCGCCAGGGATGGCAGGCCATAAAAGATTGCCTGAGCGATGTTGTGCGTCGCGAGGTGAGGACACGAAGGGTGGCCGCCATGGATGGCAGACATAAAAGAAAGGGCGCT
>DASUOY010000318.1:0-7753 GCA_036276395.1 Pseudomonas sp. | reverse complement strand
GCCGATATGCACGCCGCCGGTGGCGAGGATGTCGTCATGTCGGTCGGCCACTGTGCGGCGCTCGGGTGACAGGCGCACCAGGGAAAAGTCCGAGGTGCCGCCGCCGATATCGACGATCAGCACCAGCTCTTCGCGGCTGATGCCAGACTCGTAGTCGAAGGCTGCGGCAATCGGCTCGTACTGGAAGGATACGTCCTTGAAGCCGAGCTTGTGCGCCACGGCCACCAGGGTGTTCTGCGCTTCCAGATCGGCCACCGGATCATCGTCGACGAAGAACACCGGACGGCCCAGCACCACTTCCTCGAACGGCCGGCCGGCAGTGTTTTCCGCGCGGGTTTTCAGCTCGCCGATAAAGAAGCCGAGCAGATCCTTGAACGGCAGCGCGCTGCCCAACACTGTGGTTTCGCTTTTTAGCAGCTTGGAACCGAGCAGGCTTTTCAGCGAGCGCATCAGACGGCCTTCGTAGCCTTCCAGGTATTCCTGCAGGGCCAGGCGGCCATAGACCGGGCGGCGCTCTTCGAGGTTGAAGAACACCACGGACGGCAGGGTGATCTTGCCGTCTTCCAGCGGGATCAGGGTTTCGGCGTCGGGGCGCAGCCAGCCGACGGTGGAGTTGGAGGTGCCGAAGTCGATGCCGCAGGCGCGGGCGGGAGTGGAAAGGGTCATGGGGCAAGGCTGCTGCTAAAACGGCCGCGCATTCTATGCGAGTGCGCGGCGCAATGCTGCACCCGGTTATCCGGTGTTTGTCCGGCTCAGGCTGGTGGCGGGTTATCCGGCGTGGTGCGCCGGCTGCGCCACTGCGTCCATTCGAAACCCAGCACCACGAACAGCGAGAGGGCGAACGGCAGCAACAGGTAGAAGCAGCGGAACACGATCAGCGCGGCGAGTACGTCAGCCGCCGGCAGCTCTGGCATCGCCGCGAGGAAGGTCACTTCCAGTACGCCCAGGCCGCCGGGGGCATGGGACAGCAGCGCCAGCGAGAACGAGGCGAGGAACACGCCGAACACCACCAGATAGCCAGGGTTGTGTTCTGCCGGCAGGGCGAAGTAGATGATCGCCGCGGCGCAGGCCAGCTCCAGTGGGCCGGCCAGCAGCTGGCGGCCGACAATCCCCAGGCGCGGGTATTCGAGGTGCAGTTTGCCCCAGTGCCAGGGCTTGAAGTGGCGCCAGGAGCCGAGCACATAGAGGGCAACCAGCAGCAGCAGAAGCACGCCGATAATCTCGGACACCAGCGGTGTGACCTTGGCTACGCGGTGGATCAGATCCGGCTCCAGCACCAGTACGCAGCCGCTGGCCAGGATGGTGCCAAGGGCGAAGGTAAAGGAACAGAACACGATCAGAATGCCGATTTCCTGCGGCGTCAGACCTTTGCTGCGGTAGGCGCGGTAGCGCACCAGGGCGCCGGAGAACACCGAGGCGCCGATATTGTGGGCCAGCGCATAGGTGGTGAAGGAGCACAGGCTGATAAAGCGCCAGGGGATCTTTTTGCCCAGGTGGGCCAGGGCGATGCGGTCATACCAGGCCAGGGCGCTATAGGCCCCGAGGGTGGCGGCGGCGGCCAGCAGCCAGTCCAGGCGCGGGATGGCGCGCAGGCTGTCGGCGATTTCATCCAGGGAGATATTGCGCACTTGGTGATAGAGCAAGTAGCACGACAGCAGAACAGCTCCGAGACCCACCAGGGTCCAGATCAGATCGCTCCTTTTCATCACGGATGCAGCTCCACTGAGTTCACTCCTTCGCTCTGCGATTGGCTCCGCGCACGGCCGGTGCGAAGGCTGCGCAGTATCGCGGAGGCAGGGCAGATGCTCAACCTCGGACTTGCCGCTGGCGTAACGGCGTATGTCGCGGGTGGTTCAACTCAGCTCCAGCCGAGGGTCAGGGCTGCCAATACAGCATAGCGGGCGGTTTTCGCCAGGCCGACGATCAGCAGGAAAACCCCTAGGCGCTCGCGCATGATGCCGGCCACCAGGGTCAGCGGGTCACCGACAATCGGCAGCCAGCTGAGCAGCAATGACCAGCGCCCGTAGCGGCTATACCAGGCCTGGGCCTGTTGCAGGCGTGCGTCGCTGACCGGAAACCAGCGTCTATGGCGGAAATGTTCGAGGTAGCGGCCCAGCAGCCAGTTGAGCAGCGCGCCGAGGATATTGCCGGCGCTGGCCACCGCCAGCAGCGTCCAGGGCGAATAGGCGGCGCTGAGCAGCAGCGCCACCAGCACGCTTTCCGATTGCAGCGGCAGCAGGGTGGCCGCGCCCAGGGCCGAGAGAAACAGCCCCAGGTAGGCCGAGGCCCCTAGCATGGATGCAGGTGTTGGGGTCGGTTCAGGACTGCTGGTCCTGCTCGGCGTTGGCCATCACCTCTTCCAGCTTCAGGCCCGTGAGGCCGTGGATGGTGCGCCACAGGTAATAGAAGATGGCCATCAGCATCAGCATCGAAGGGATCGCGATCATCGGGTAGCTGAGCAGGTTCATCCGCCCCAGTTCGGCGTTGAAGGCTTCGCTACCGGCTGGGCTGATGACTATCCACTTGGCCAGCACGTAGTTCATCGCCGAGGAAAAGAAGAAGGTCCCGCTCAGCCAGTAGGTGGCCTTGAGCAGGCGCGCCTCGAACTGCCCGGTATTGCCGCTTTGCTCCAGGCGCTGGTGGATCTTGTCGACGTTGAGCACGTTCTTGTTGAACAGCAGGGTGCGGATCAGCGGGTAGCGGGTGCGGGTCGATACCAGCACGGCGATACCGATCAGCCCGGGAATCAGCGCTTCCTTGATCGCCAGCCACTGGTTGTCCAGCTTGAGCAGGCCGATGCCGCCGGTGAGCAGCACGCTGAGCAGGCCGAGCAGGGCGATAAAGTTGAACTTGCGGTACTTGATCAGCTCGAAGCAGCCCCAGCCGAGGGGAAATGCCAGCGCCAGCACCAGGGCACCATCGGCGCCGAGCCTGGCCTCGCCGCTGAGCTTCATCAGAATCAGCGAGGGAATCAGCAGGCTGATCAGCAAATCGATCAGTGGGCGTGGCTTGTGCGTGGCGTGGGCGGTCTGTGTGGTATCGGTCATATCATTCAGCGGGCAGGAAAGAAGCCCGATCATCGCCTGCCTGGGGCGCGGCTGCCAGCCCGGCGGTCGCCTGGAGTGTGAAAAAGTGTGAGTCGCGCCCTGGCGCAGCCTGCCATCGCCGGCTCCAGACAGCGTCGGGCGGGGCCTTGGGCTTGCTGCTAAAGTGATACTAATTCACGGACGGAGCATTCTACCGACGGCGCCATTGACTCCCGGGCGCTGGAACCGAGGCCGACTCGAGGAGTACCCCGATGCGCGTTCGCTGTGGGTTATGGCGCACGATCTTGCTGTTCGCGCTGCTGCTCAGCCCGAGCCCGCCGCTTTGGGCCGGCGACTGTATCGGCGTGGTACCGGCGGGGGCCAGCCGCTTCTGGACCCTGCTCGGGCTGGGCGCGCAGCAGGCGGGCGAGGAGCTGGGGGTCGCGGTGCATATCCGCGGGCCAAGCCGCGAGGGCGGGGTGGAGGCCCAGTTGCAGGTGATGGAGCGTTTCGTCGCGCGCGGCTGCAAGGCCCTGGTGGTTGCGCCCAGCGGCGCCGAGATAGGGGCGCGGGTCAGCCAGTTACGCGCGAGTGGCATCCCGACCATCTATATGGACCGTGATTTACCCGGTGGCGTGGCGCTTGGCCTGGTGGCCACCGATAACTTCCGCGCCGGCCTGCAGGCCGGCCGGTATATGGCCGAACTGCTCAATGGCCAGGGCCGGGTGGCGCTGCTGCGCCTGCGCCCTGGTGTGCACTCGACCAACGAGCGCGAGCGCGGTTTCCGCCAGGGCGCCGAGGCGGGCGGCTTGCAGGTGGTGGTCGACCAGTATGTGGGTGACGACAGCCAGCTGGCGGTGCAGGCGCTCAGTGCGCAGCTGGGGCAACTCGACGGCTTGTTCACCCCCAACAGCCTCACCACGCGCACGGCGCTGGCCGCCCTGCGGCGGCTGCAGCAGGCCGGGCAGTTGGCGCATATAGGTTTCGATGGTGATGAAGTGCTGCTGGAGGCGCTGCGCCTGGGCGATATCCAGGCACTGTTTATCCAGCAGCCGCGTATCATTGGCTACCAGGCGGTCAAGCTGGCGCATCAGGCTATGCGCGCCGAACTGCAGCCGGTGTCGGCGCATATTGCCCTGGAGGTGCGCCTGATCACCCGGGCCAATATGCGCGAGTTGCACGAGGAGCTGGAGGATGTGCCTGCGTTGCCCTGATAAGCCGCCATGGTGTGCAGGGCGCTCTGGGTTTAATGGTTGCGCTGTTGCACGGGTATCGAGAATGGTTGGGAAATTGAAAGCGCTGCTACTGCTGTGCTGCTGTTGCTGGGCGAGCTGTGCCGCGGCGCAGTTGCGCCTGTACACCGAGGACTACCGGCCCCTGAGTTATAGCGACAAGGGCGTGCTCACCGGCATGGCGGTCGAGGTGGTCGAGGAATTGATTCGGCGCAATGGCCAGCCGGCCAGCATCGAACTGGTGCCCTGGACGCGTGGCTACCAGCAGGCCCAGCGCGAGGCCAGTGTCGGCCTGTTTCCCACCGTGCGCACACCGCAGCGCGAGGCCAAGTTCCAATGGGTCGGGCCGGTCGCCGCCGGCCATACCAGCTTCTACAGTCGCAAGGGCGCCGGCATGCAGATACGTAGCCTGGCGGATGTCGAACGCCTCGGCACCCTGGCCGTGCCCAAGCAGTGGTTCTCCTACGAAGTGCTGAGTGAAAAGGGGTTGCAGAACCTCTATGGCGTGCCGACGCCGCAGCACATGATGAAGATGTTCAAGCACGGTCGGGTCGCGCTGATTCTGGCCAACAGCCTGGCGCTGGATGACATGCTCGCCGGCCAGGGCATGCGCCGCGAGCAGATCGAGTTGCAATACACCCTGATGTTGGACACCACCTATATCGCCTTCTCTCTCAAGACCGATCCGGCGCTGGTGGCGCAGTGGCGCGCGGCGTTGAATCAGATGCGCCGCGACGGCAGCCTGGAGCGCATCCATAGGCGCTGGTTTATCCATGCAAGCGAGGCGGAGTTGGCGGAAATTGTCCGGGAACAATAGTGCCCGCGGGCCTGTGGGCTGGCTCTGTAGCGGGTTGCTCGGGCTGGCCTGCCTGCTGGCGGGGCCGGCCATGGCCGAGTTGCAGTTGCTCACCGAAGAGGCGCCGCCCACCAGCTTCAGCGAAAACGGCGAGCCGCGCGGTATGGCGGTGGAAATTGTCCAGGCGCTGGTCGAGCGCACGGGCGATGCCGCGCAGATCCACATCATGCCCTGGACGCGCGGCTATCAACTGGCCCAGCAGCAGGCCGACACGGCGATTTTCGCCACGGTGCGCACCGCCGAGCGCGAAGACAAGTTCCAGTGGGTGGGGCCGATCCTGCAGGGCACCACCAGCTTCTATTCGCTGAAATCGCGCAACCTGCACTTCGCCAGCCTGGCCGATGTCGCCGCCAGCGGCCCGCTGGCCGTGCCCAAGCAGTGGTACACCTACGAAACCCTGGGCGCGCGCGGGTTCAAGAACCTCTATGGGGTGTCCAGCGCGAAAAGCATGGTGACCATGCTCAAGCACGGCCGGGTGAAATTGATCGCCACCGAGGACCTGACCCTCAAGGATGAGCTGGCCAGTGGCGGCCTGAGCACGGATCAGGTGCAGGCCCATCTGCCGTTTATGCGCTCGGCCTATTACATCGCCTTTTCCCGCAAAACCGACCCCGCCGTGGTCGAGCGCTGGCAGCAGGCCTTGGCGGAAATGCGCCAGGATGGCAGTTTCGCGGCGATATTCCGCCGTTGGCTGCCCGACGCCGAACTGCCCACTGCCAATGACTAGGGGCTGCCTGAGTGGATACGCCGCGCACGCCAGCCTGAATGGCAGAGGGGCCGCGAGTTGGCGGGTAAATTGCCTCTAACCGCATAGCCCCAGGCGAGCGCTGGCCCGCTGCGCCTAGAATTCCCGATTGATGTCGTTTTGGAACAGAACCATGCCGATTATGCAACGAGCTTCCCACCACGATCTGCGCAATGCCTTTCGCGCGCTGCTCGATTCCGACTCCTGCTACCACACCGCCTCGGTGTTCGACCCGATGTCGGCGCGCATCGCCGCCGACCTGGGTTTCGAGGTCGGCATCCTCGGCGGCTCGGTGGCTTCCCTGCAGGTGTTGGCGGCGCCGGATTTCGCCCTGATCACCCTGAGCGAGTTCGTCGAACAGGCCAGCCGCATCGGCCGCGTCAGTCGCCTGCCGGTGATCGCCGACGCCGACCATGGCTACGGCAATGCGCTCAATGTGATGCGCACCGTGGTCGAGTTGGAGCGTGCCGGTATCGCCGCGTTGACCATCGAGGACACCCTGCTGCCGGCCCAGTTCGGGCGCAAATCCACCGACCTGATCAGCGTCGAGGAAGGCGTCGGCAAGATCCGCGCGGCGCTGGAGGCGCGGGTCGACCCGGACCTGGCGATCATCGCCCGTACCCACGCCGGGGTGCTGGAGGTCGCCGAGGTGATCCGCCGCACCCAGGCCTACCAGGCCGCCGGCGCCGATGGCATCTGCATAGTCGGCATCGAGGATTTCGCCCATCTGGAACAGATCGCCGAGCACCTGAGCATCCCGCTGATGCTGGTCACCTACGGCAATCCCAAGCTGCGCGACAACGCGCGCCTGGCCCGGCTTGGCGTGCGCATAGTGGTCAACGGCCACGCCGCCTACTTCGCCGCGATCAAGGCCACCTACGACTGCCTGCGCGAACAGCGCGGCGTCGATGCCTGCGACCTCAGTGCCTCCGAACTGGCGCATAAATACACCCTGCCCGAGGACTATCTGGTCTGGGCCGAGAAGTTTATGGACGTAAAGGAATAGCCCCGCGCCAGCCGCCGCTGGTCAGCGCTGCTTGTAAACCAGGCTTGAGCGGCTCATACCTGCTTTATGTGTGAATAACCTGCGGAGGTGCCCATGGCCGGTGGTTGGGCAAATGACGGTGCGGTACAGGAACAGATCGACAGCAGCATCGAGGACGCCATCCAGCGCGCCCGCAGCCAGCTGCCGCGCGGCGAGAGCCTGAGCCACTGTGAAGAGTGTGCCGCGGCAATACCCGAAGCCCGGCGCCAGGCCATTCCCGGCGTGCACCTGTGCGTAGCCTGCCAGACCGAGCACGACAAGGAGCAGGCCAAATTCAGCGGCTACAACCGCCGTGGCAGCAAGGACAGCCAGCTGCGTTGATTGGTTGCGCCAATTCAGGGGCTGACTGAATAACCGCGGCCGCTCATGCAGTTGGCATAGGCCTGGCTCGCGCTGCTCTGGGCCTGGGCGGCGGCATCGGCGTTGCGCCGGTCTTCACGGCGCTCCTGACGCTGGCGCGAACCGCCGACCACCACGCCGACGGCGGCGGCATCGCGGGCCTGATTCTGCCGGTACTCCTGCTTGATATCGTCGTCCACCCGGTCATAGATCTCGTCATGCTGGTTGCCGCGTATCTGCGCCGCTGTTGCACCGACCACCGCGCCTTTGGCGGCTCCGCGCAGGCGTTCACCGCCGCGACTGTCGCTGCTGCTGGTCGTGCTGCTCGGGGTGGTGCCGGCCTGGGCCTGGCAGGCGGCGATATCGCTCTGGATCTGCTGCTGGCTCTGGCCCTGCAAGGGCGTCAGGGTTTGCGCCTGGGCGAGTGGCAGGCTGAGCAGCAATAGGTAGCCGAATAGGCTTGGCCGTGTCGATAACCGGTACATGGCGCCTCCCGCGCGAGTGCTGGAA
>DASUOY010000317.1:0-7598 GCA_036276395.1 Pseudomonas sp. | reverse complement strand
GCATTCCTCGATAAAATCGAGCACAACTTCGAAAAAGGCGGCAAGTTTGAAAACTGGTACGCCTTGTATGAAGCCGTCGACACCTTTTTCTACCGCCCTGGCAGCGTAACCAAGACCACCGCCCACGTGCGTGACGGCATTGACCTCAAGCGCATGATGATCACCGTCTGGTTGTGCACCTTCCCGGCGATGTTCTTCGGCATGTGGAACACCGGCTACCAGGCCAACCTGATCTTCGCTAACAGCCCTGAGCTGCTGGCGAGCCAGGAAGGCTGGCGTTTTGCCCTGATCGGCTCACTGGCCGGGTTTGACCCGGGCAGCCTGTGGGACAACTTTATCCAGGGCGCGGCGTACTTTCTGCCAGTCTATGCAGTGACCTTTATCGTCGGCGGCTTCTGGGAAGTGCTGTTCGCCTCGATCCGCAAGCATGAGGTCAACGAGGGCTTCTTCGTCACTTCCGTGCTGTTCGCCCTGATTCTGCCGCCGAGCATTCCGCTGTGGCAGGTGGCCCTGGGCATCAGCTTCGGCGTGGTGATCGGTAAGGAAGTGTTTGGCGGTACTGGCAAGAACTTCCTCAACCCGGCGCTGACCGGCCGTGCCTTCCTGTTTTTCGCTTATCCGGCGCAGATGTCCGGTGATGCGGTATGGACCGCCGTGGACGGTTTCGCCGGCGCCACCGCCCTGAGCCTGGCGGCTTCCGGCGGCGTGGAAGGCATGGTCAATCAAGGCATCAGCTGGATGGACGCCTTCGTCGGCACCATTCACGGTTCGCTTGGCGAAACCAGCACCCTGGCCATCGCCATGGGCGGCCTGGTGCTGCTGCTGACCAAGATCGCCTCCTGGCGCATCGTTGCCGGCACCATGCTGGGCATGATCGGCCTGAGCCTGCTGTTCAATATGATCGGTTCGGCAAGCAACCCGATGTTTGCCATGCCTTGGCACTGGCACTTGGTGGTGGGCGGTTTTGCCTTCGGCATGTTCTTTATGGCCACCGACCCGGTGTCGGCGTCCATGACCAACACCGGCAAGTGGATTTTCGGTGCCCTGATCGGCGTGATGGTGGTGTTGATCCGCGTGGTCAACCCGGCTTTCCCCGAGGGCATGATGCTGGCGATCCTGTTCGCCAACCTGTTTGCACCGCTGATCGACCATTTCGTCGTTCAAGCCAATATCAAGCGGAGGCTGGCACGCAATGTCTAGTCAAAAAGAATCCACCGTCCGCACGTTGACGGTGGCCCTGCTGGTCTGTCTGGTGTGTTCGGTATTCGTCGCCGGTGCAGCCATTGCGTTGAAACCGACCCAGGTGGAAAACCGTCAACTGGACAAGCAGCGCAGCATCCTGGCGATTGCCGGGCTGGGTGATGCCGCAATGAGCGGCGCTCAGGTCAAGGCGCTGTTTGCCGAGCGCATCAGCGCGCGCATTGTCGATCTCGACACCGGCACCTTCAGCGATGCGCAGAATCCGGCCACCTTCGATCCGCTGAAAGCGTCCAAGGATCCCAAGTTGTCAGCCGCTCTGGCTGGCGCGGACGATATCGCCTCGATCAAGCGCCGCGAACGTTTCACCACGGTTTACCTGGTGGAGCAGGACGGCAAGCTGGAAACCGTGATTCTGCCGGTGCGCGGTTATGGTCTGTGGTCGACCCTGCACGGCTTTATGGCGCTCAAGGGTGACCTCAATACCGTGGCCGGTTTCGGCTTCTACCAGCATGCCGAGACCCCGGGGCTGGGCGGTGAAGTGGATAACCCGAAGTGGAAGAGCCTGTGGCTGGGCAAGACCTTGTTTGACGACAAGGGCGAGCTGGCGATTCAGATCATCAAGGGCAACGTCGATGCGCAGAGCGCCCAGGCGACTCACCAGGTCGATGGCCTGGCGGGTGCAACCCTGACCAGCAATGGTGTGAATAACTTGCTGCACTTCTGGCTGGGGGAGAACGGCTTCGCCCAGTTCCTCGCCAATCTGCAAAAAGGGGAGGCTTGATCATGTCGCAGCCGACTATTAAAGAAGTTCTGCTCAACCCGATTTTCAACAACAACCCGATCGGTTTGCAGATTCTCGGTATCTGTTCCGCCCTGGCGGTGACCTCGAACCTGAAAACCGCGCTGGTGATGTCGATTGCCCTGACGCTGGTAACCGGGTTTTCCAACCTGTTTATCTCGATGATCCGCAGCCAGATCCCCAGCGCCATCCGCATGATCGTGCAGATGGTGATTATCGCCTCCCTGGTGATAGTGGTGGATCAGGTGCTCAAGGCCTTCGCCTTCAGTCTGTCCAAGCAGCTGTCGGTATTCGTCGGCCTGATCATCACCAACTGCATCGTGATGGGCCGCGCCGAAGCCTTTGCCATGCAGAACCCGCCGGTGCTGTCGTTCTTCGACGGTATCGGTAATGGCCTGGGCTACAGCGCCATGCTGATCGTGCTGGGTATCGTTCGTGAGCTGTTTGGCGCGGGCAAACTGATGGGCTACGAGATCATTCCGGTGGTCAACGATGGTGGCTGGTATCAGCCTAACGGCCTGCTGCTGCTGCCGCCTTCGGCGTTCTTCCTGATCGGTTTGTTTATCTGGGCATTGCGTAGCTGGAAAAAAGATCAGCTGGAGAAGCCAAGCTTCAAGATGGCTCCGCAGGTCTCGAACAAGGAGGCTTACTAATGGAGCATTACCTCAGCTTGCTGGCCAAGGCGGTGTTCGTTGAGAACATGGCATTGGCCTTCTTCCTCGGCATGTGCACCTTTATCGCCATCTCGAAGAAAGTCGAGACGGCGATTGGCCTGGGTATCGCGGTTATCGTGGTGCAGGTCATCACCGTGCCGGCGAACAACCTGATCTACACCTACCTGCTGAAAGATGGCGCGCTGGCCTGGGCCGGTTTGCCGGAAGTGGACCTGAGTTTCCTCGGCCTGCTCAGCTATATCGGGGTGATCGCGGCCATCGTGCAGATCCTCGAGATGCTGCTGGATAAGTACGTACCCAGCCTCTACAACGCCCTGGGGGTGTTCCTGCCGCTGATCACGGTGAACTGCGCCATCATGGGCGGCACCCTGTTTATGGTCGAGCGTGACTACAACCTGGCGGAAAGTACCGTGTATGGCTTCGGCTCCGGTCTGTCCTGGGCGCTGGCGATTGCCGCACTGGCGGGGATCCGCGAGAAGCTCAAGTACAGCGACGTTCCGGCTGGCCTGCAGGGCCTGGGTATCACCTTTATCACCATCGGTCTGATGTCTCTGGGCTTTATGTCCTTCTCCGGCGTGCAGTTGTAAGGAAGGGATGCATAGATGATCAATTTAGAGATTCTTATCGCCATCGGCATGTTCACCGGCATCGTGCTGGCGCTGGTGCTGGTCATTCTCGCGGCGCGCGCCAAGCTGGTTTCCAGCGGTGATGTGAGCATCGAGATCAACGGCGAAAAAACCATTGTGGTACCCGCCGGCGGCAAGCTGCTGCAGACCCTGGCGGCCAACAATATCTTCCTGTCTTCGGCGTGTGGCGGCGGCGGTACCTGCGCCCAGTGCAAGTGTGTGGTCGAGCATGGTGGCGGCGAAATGCTGCCCACCGAAGAGGCGGCGTTCACCCGTCGCGAGGCCAAGGCCGGCTGGCGCCTGTCCTGCCAGACGCCGGTCAAGCAGGACATGAAGATCGAAGTGCCGGAAGAAGTGTTCGGCGTGAAGAAGTGGGAGTGCACCGTTGAGTCCAACCCCAACGTGGCCACCTTTATCAAGGAACTGACGCTGAAGCTGCCTGAAGGCGAGAACGTCGACTTCCGCGCCGGTGGTTATGTGCAGCTGGAATGCCCGCCGCACGAGGTGCACTACAAGGACTTCGACATCCAGCCCGAGTACCGCGGCGACTGGGACAAGTTCAACCAGTGGAAGTATGTGTCCAAGGTCGAGGAGACCGTGATCCGTGCCTACTCCATGGCCAACTACCCGGAAGAAGTGGGCCTGGTGAAGTTCAATATCCGTATCGCTTCGCCGCCTCCGGGCAAGGACGATCTGCCGCCGGGCAAGATGAGCTCCTGGGTGTTCAGCCTCAAGCCGGGCGACAAGGTCACTGTGTACGGGCCGTTCGGTGAGTTCTTCGCCAAGGATACCGACGCCGAGATGGTATTTATCGGCGGTGGTGCCGGTATGGCGCCGATGCGTTCGCACATCTTCGACCAGCTCAAGCGCCTCAAATCCAAGCGCAAGATCAGCTTCTGGTACGGCGCGCGCTCCATGCGTGAGGCGTTCTACGTCGAAGAGTACGATCAGCTGCAGGCCGAGAACCCCAACTTCAAGTGGCATCTGGCGCTGTCCGATCCGCTGCCGGAAGACAACTGGAGCGGTCTCAAGGGCTTTATTCACAACGTGCTGTACGAGAACTACCTCAAGGACCACAAGGCTCCGGAAGAGTGCGAGTTCTATATGTGCGGCCCGCCCATGATGAACGCCGCGGTGATCAAGATGCTGCTCGACCTGGGTGTGGAGGAGGAGAACATCCTGCTCGACGACTTCGGCGGCTAAGCATGAACTATGTGGTACCAAAGCCCGTTATCGCTGCCAGCTTGCTGGTAGCCCTAACGGGCTGCTGGTTTTCAGAGCGGGTGGAAGAGTTCGCGGGCCCGACCATGGGCAGCACCTACTCGATCAAATACGTGCGCGGCGAAGATACGCCGAGCCTCGATCTGCTCAAGGGTGAAACCGACGCCATCCTGGCCGAAGTGGATCAGCAGCTGTCGACCTATCGCGACGATTCTCTAATCCAGCAGTTCAACCAGGCGCCTGCGGGCAGCTGCCAGGCCATGCCCGTAGCGGTGCGGGAGCTGGTCGAGGCGGGGCAGTTGCTCAATCGGCAGAGCCAGGGCGCATTCGACCTGACCCTGGAGCCGTTGCTCAACCTGTGGGGCTTTGGCCCCCAGGCGCGTGCGGAGAAAGTGCCAACCCCCGACTTGTTGGCTGCCGCGCGGGCCCGTATCGGCATGCAGCGCCTGCGTATCGAGGGCCAGTCGTTGTGCAAGGACGCCGACGTGCAGGTCGACTTCAACAGCATCGCGGCCGGCTATGCGGTGGACCGGATTGTGCAACGCCTGCAGACATTGGGCGTCAACAGCTATCTGGTTGAAGTCACGGGCGAGCTCAAGGCTGCCGGTAGAAAGCCCGATGGCCAGCCCTGGCGTATCGGCCTGGAGGCGCCGCAGGACGGACAGCGCGTGGCCCAGCGCGTACTGGCGCTGGATGGTTACGGGATCTCCACCTCGGGCGACTACCGCAATTACTTTGAAGAAGATGGCCGGCGTTACTCCCATACCCTCGACCCTTTGACTGGCGCGCCTATCACGCACAAGCTGGCGGCGGTGACCGTGGCGGATAAGTCGACGTTGCGTGCCGATGGCTTGTCTACAGTGCTAATGGTGTTGGGGCCAGAGCGGGGCCTGGCGTTTGCCGAGGAGCTTGGCATCGCGGCGTTTTTCGTGACCCGTCAGGGTGAGGCCTTCGTCACACAGGGTACGCAGGCTTTTGAGCAGCTATTTGCTGCAGGAGAAGAGCAATGACTTTTTTAGTGGTATTTCTGACCATGCTGCTGGTGGTTGGCATGATGGCGGTGGGTGTGATCATGGGGCGCAAACCTATTGCCGGCTCCTGTGGCGGCATCGCTAATCTGGGCATCGAAAAGGAATGCTCGATCTGCGGCGGTAGTCGCGAGAAGTGCGAAGAGGTCAACAATGGCGCGGCCGACACCAGCCCTAATCCGCTGGCGGTTGATGCGACCAAGGGCTGACAGCCGCAACCGCTGTTGCAGTTAAAACATCGATTGCCAGGCGGCTTCATGCGGCCTGGCCCTGCCGAGAGTGCGATATAAGTGCTCCGGTGTGATCTGAAGGAGTAATCATGGCGGTCTACAACTACGATGTGGTGGTGCTGGGCTCGGGCCCGGCGGGCGAGGGCGCGGCGATGAACGCGGCCAAGGCCGGGCGCAAGGTGGCAGTGGTCGACAGTCGCCGTGAAGTCGGCGGCAACTGCACCCACCTGGGCACCATTCCGTCCAAGGCGCTGCGTCATTCGGTTCGCCAGATCATGCAGTTCAACACCAACCCAATGTTTCGCCAGATTGGCGAGCCGCGCTGGTTTTCCTTTCCGGACGTGCTGAAAAGCGCCGAGCGGGTGATCGCCAAGCAGGTCACTTCGCGCACTGGCTATTACGCGCGTAACCGTATCGATGTGTTTTTTGGCACCGGCAGCTTTGCCGACGAGCAGACCATCGAGGTGGTATGCCCCAATGGGGCGGTGGAAAAACTGGTGGCCAAGCAGATCGTTATCGCCACCGGTTCGCGCCCCTATCGCCCGGCCGATGTGGACTTCCGCCATCCGCGTATCTACGACAGCGACACCATTCTCAACCTCAGTCACACGCCGCGCCGCATCATCATCTACGGTGCCGGGGTAATCGGCTCCGAGTACGCCTCGATCTTCAGCGGCCTGGGGGTGATGGTCGATCTGATCGACAACCGCGACCAGCTGCTCAGCTTCCTCGATGCGGAAATCTCCGATGCGCTGAGCTATCACCTGCGCAACAACAACGTGCTGATCCGCCATAACGAAGAGTACGAAAGCGTCGAGGGTGTGGAGAACGGGGTGATCCTGCATCTCAAGTCGGGCAAGAAGCTCAAGGCCGACGCCTTTCTCTGGTGCAACGGCCGTACCGGCAATACCGATCAGCTGGGCCTGGAAAATATCGGCATCAAGGTCAACAGCCGTGGCCAGATCGATGTCGATCAGAACTACCGGACCTCGATCTCCAATATCTATGCCGCGGGCGATGTGATCGGCTGGCCGAGCCTGGCCAGTGCGGCGGCCGACCAGGGCCGCTCGGCGGCTGGCAGCATCGTCGACAATGGCAGCTGGCGTTTCGTCGATGACGTGCCGACCGGCATCTACACCATTCCGGAGATCAGCTCGATCGGCAAGAACGAGCGTGAGCTGACCCAGGCCAAGATTCCCTACGAGGTGGGCAAGGCCTTCTTCAAGGGCATGGCGCGGGCACAGATTTCCCATGAGCCGGTGGGCATGCTGAAGATTCTGTTCCACCGCGAGACCCTGGAGGTTCTGGGTGTGCACTGCTTCGGCTACCAGGCCTCGGAGATCGTGCATATCGGCCAGGCGATCATGAACCAGAAGGGGGAGGCGAACAGTATCAAGTACTTCGTCAACACCACCTTCAACTACCCGACCATGGCGGAAGCCTACCGGGTGGCGGCGTTCGATGGCCTCAACCGGCTTTTTTGAGCGGCTCCGGCCGGTGGCCTGAGCCGGTCGGGGAGACGGGCTGGGAGGACGCTTCCGAGTGGCGCTGGCCGAATCGGGAGAGCTTCTAGCGTCGCAGGCGGCAAAACGAAATAACCGGCCCATGCGGCCGGTTTTTTCATACCTGCAGGTTCGGCCTTGGCGTAGCCCGGATGCAATCCGGGGCACGCTCCGGAGGACTTCATCCGGGCGACAGGACTCAGCCGCGCAGCGTCTGTACCGCCAGGCCGGGGAAGTCGGTGATGATGCTGTCGGCGCCGAAATCGGCCAGACGACGCATCAGCGCCGGCTCGTTGACCGTCCACACCGACACATGCA
>DASUOY010000316.1:0-2275 GCA_036276395.1 Pseudomonas sp. | reverse complement strand
GCTGGTGCGCGGTCACGGTGTGCAGCAGGCCGTCCAGGCGCAGCTCCAGCGATTGCTTGAGGCTGGGCAGGTCCGCCGCTTCTTGCACGCTGGCCTGCAAGCTGCTGACCTGTTCGCGCAGCTCCAGGTTAAAGCTGCGCGCGCTTTCCACAGATTCGCTGTAACCCTCATGGGCTTCGCCGAGGGTGTTGAGGAAGGAGGCCAGGCGCTCATTGAGCTGTTTCAGGTAGCTGGCGAATTCACGCTGGCCGCTGTCGGTGACCGCCAGTACCAGCACGGCCAAGTCATCCAGCACGGCCACCAGCTCGTACCAGTTCAGGCCGCCCTGCACGCGCCGGCGCAGCGCCTCGCCCTGGGGTTGGTGATGGGTTGGCAACTCCAGTTCATTGAGCAGGCCCAGCAGGCTGTCGGCGATATGCGCGGCCACGGCGCTGTAGCCAGGCTCGGGGATTTCCGGCAGGGCATAGGCCGGGTCGGCGTCACTGCTGGGCAGCGCTGCGCTGGTCGGCGGCTGCACGGTGTCTGCCGCGATTGCCTGTGGGGTTGGCGCCGCCGGAGTTTCAGCCTGCACTGGCGCCACGACTGGGGGCGGGCTTGCGGGCTCTGGTGGGGCCGGCTGGGGGGCGCTTTCGAGATAAGCGTCGGCCAGTACGCCGGGGCCGGACTGTGCTTCTGCCTCGGCCTTGTTGCCAAACAGGCGCTGGAGCAGGCCGGGGCGTTGCTCGGTCGGTTGTTCCAGGGTTGTCAGGGCTTGCTGCTGCAGGGTGCTTAGTTCGGCGAGCAGGGCGGCGAGTTCGCGCGGTTGGCTGGCGCGCTCCTCTATGTTCTTGGTGAAGCGTTTGAGTGCCTTGCGTACCTCGCGCGGGGGCTGCAGGGCGAGCAGTTGTTCGGTCAGCCCGGTGACCCCGGCGATGGTCTGTTCGGCCCGGGTCTGGCGGTGTTTTTCCGAATCCAGTACGGCTTTTTCCAGGCGCGGGATCAGCGCCGCCAGGGCGTTGTCCATGTCATCGCGACGGAGGATGTCGCGCAGTTCCTGCATGCACTGGTCAACCCCCTTGTCGCTGCCTTCTGCGGCCAGGGAGCTGCGTACCAGGCCGCGCCTGAGCAGGTCGAGGCGCGCCTGCCAGCGTTGTTCGAGCTGTTCCTGTTGCTCCAGGCCTTGCAGGTATTTGCTTTTCCAGCGCTGGGCATCGTCGGTCATGGTGGCGATCCGGTTTCTGACCTAATCAGCATAGGCGTTGGGTTATCACAGAGTGAGGCGGGCAGACGAATCTGCACGGCAACCGGCAAGTGATCGGAAATCGGCAGGGCCAGGACCTCGCAGCGCTCTAGGGCCAGGTCGGTACTGAGCAGGATATGGTCGAGGCAGCGCTGGGGGCGCCAGCTGGGAAAGGTCGCCTCGATTTGTGGGGCAAACAGATTGAGATCGCGCAAGGGCGAGTGCTGCAGCAGGTCGGAGGCGTGGGTGTTCATATCGCCCATCAGAATCTGATGGCGATAGCCTTCGAGCAGCTCGCGGATATAGGCCAGCTGGCGCGTGCGGGTGCGTGCGCCGAGGGCCAAGTGCATCATCACCACGGCAATCGCCTCGCTGCCTTCACCGAGGCGCAGCAGCATCGCGCCGCGGCCGGGCGGGCCGGGCAGCGGATGGTCTTCCAGCAGGCTGGGGCGCAAGCGGCTGAGCACGCCATTGCTGTGCTGGGCCAGGCGCCCCAGGTTGCGATTGAGTTGTTGGTACCAGTAGGGAAAGGAGCCCAGGTGGGCCAGGTGCTCGACCTGGTTGATATAGCCGGAGCGCAGGCTGCCGCCGTCGACTTCCTGCAGGGCGACCAGATCGAAGTCGTGGAGCATTTCGCCAATCCGTTGCAGGTTATTGGCGCGCCCGGCGTGTGGCAGCAGGTGCTGCCAGCTGCGGGTCAGGTAGTGGTGGTAGCGTTGGGTGCTGATGCCGACCTGGATATTGAAGCTGAGCAGACGCAGGCAGCCGTCGCTGGGCCAGCCGCTGGTCGCGGCGCAACCCGAGTTGACCTGCGGATCACACAGGCCAATCGGGCGGCTGGCGGCCCAGCGCTTGAGCATCGCGGCGCGCCGCTTACTGTGCGCTGCGCTCTTTGCCGATCAGGTGGTCCGCCACCTGCAGCGCTTGTTGCGGGCCGCCGGAGCTGCCGATATCGAAACGGTATTTGCCGTTGACGACGAGCGTAGGTACCCCACTGATCTGGTAGGCCGCGCCCAGTTTCTTGGCCTTCTCCACCAGGCCCTTCACGGCGAAGGA
>DASUOY010000315.1:0-5699 GCA_036276395.1 Pseudomonas sp. | reverse complement strand
GCGATACGCAGGCCCTTGGGCAGGGCTTCTGTTGTCAGTTGCAGGCGTGCGAGCAGTTCGCTCAGGCCAGCGGGTGCAGCATCTGGCCATTCCAGCAGCAGGCCGTGGTCGTCGCCGAGCAGTTGGCGTTTGTCCAGGTCCAGGCGCACCTGGCCTTCGTGCAGCAGCAGAATGCGCTGCGCCACCCGTTCGACTTCTTCCAGGTAATGGCTGGTGTAGATCACCGCCTTGCCGTCGGCAGTCAGTTGCTCGACGGCGGCCAGCAGCGACTGACGGTTGTTGGCATCCACGCCCACCGTGGCCTCATCGAACAGGTAGAGATCGGCGGGTTGCAGCAGGCCGATGGCAAAATTCAAGCGCCGTTGTTCACCGCCGGAGAGTTGTTCGCTGCGCCGCGTCAGCTTGTCTTCCAGGGCGCAGATATCGATGCATTGCTGCAGGCGCTGACGGCGCTCGGCGCCGCGCAGGCGATACAGATCGGCAAACAGCTCGAGGTTCTCGCCCACCTTGAGCCCGGCATAGAAGGCCAGCTGCTGCGGCACCAGGCCCAGGCTGGGTTGGCCGCTCCAGCGCAGCTCGCCCTGTTGCAGCGGTAGCACGCCGCTCAGCAAGGAGAGCAGGGTGGTCTTGCCGGCACCGTTGCTGCCGAGTAGGCCGAGGCATTCGCCGGCCCGCAGCTGCAGGTCGATACCCTGCAGTGCCGGGCTCTGCGTGCCTGGGTAGCTATAGCCGAGGTTGCGTAACTCAAGCATGGAGCAACACCAGCAGCAGTTTGCCGTCGAGCAGCAGGCGCTGGTCGCTGTGGATGCTAAAGGCATACAGCGCGCCGGCCGGGCTTAGGGCCTCCTGCTGGGCGCTGACCTGCAATGCGCCGCTGCGCTGGGTCGGCTCATGGTGCAGCTGCAACTGCGAGAGCTTGCCGACCAGGGCCATTTCAATGGCACTGGCATCGCCGTATAGGGCACCATGCGCGGCGCACAACTGGGCCGCGGCTTCGAATAGCAGGCAGGGCGAGGCTTCGGGACCAAATGCATCTAGATAGCGCCAAGCGCTCAGACCCTGGATGCTCAGGCTGTCATGCGCCAACAGGCCATCCAACCAAAGGGCTGGGCCTTGGTGGGGCAGCAGGCTGTGCAGTTGGGTGCGATCCATTGCGGGAGGCCGAGATAAACAGGCCGGCAGTGTAACAGAGGGGCTGCAACGCACGCAGCGCCTGGCTTTGACGAGCTAACGGACGGAGTTGGAGAAGGCTTTATGGCGTGGTTGCAGGGGTTGGCTTTTGTGCTGGGGACGCTGATGCTGCTGGCGCTGTCCTGGCAGGCGCTGCGGCGTCCGCAGTCCCACGGCTTCTACCGGTTCTTCGCCTGGGAGGCGATTCTGGCGTTGCTGGTGCTCAACGGGCCGCTCTGGTTCGTCGACCGTTATGCCCTGCACCAGCGCCTGTCCTGGCTGCTGTTGTGCGCATCCTTGCTGCTGTTGTTTGCCGGTCTCTACCAACTACGGCGCATGGGCCGCCCGGATGGGCAGCGCACGGACGCCGAGCTGTTCGCCTTCGAGCGCACCTCGCAACTGGTCACCAGCGGCATCTTCCGCCTGATCCGCCACCCGCTGTACGCCTCGCTGCTATTGCTGGCCTGGGGCGTGGCCTGCAAGCAGCCGGGTGACCTGAGTCTGGTCCTGGCGCTGCTGGCCAGCCTGGCGCTGTGGCTGACCGCCAAGCGCGACGAGGCCGAATGCCTGGTGCAGTTTGGCGAGGCGTACCGCGACTATATGCAGCGCAGCAAGATGTTTATCCCCTGGGTCTTCTAAGCCCTACACCAATCTCTGCTGTAGGGTGCGCCGTGCGCACCAGAAGCATGCGCTGGGTGGTGCGCAGGGCGCACCCTACCTATTACTCCCAGCTAAGCCGCGCAAGCTTCCATTCATCGCCTTCCAGCCACCACTCCATCTTCACCCTGTAGTGGCGTGCGCTGTCGGGGATCAGGCTCTCGGCGCCGGCCAGGGCGACCTGGGCCTCGCTGTGGCCTTTTTCGCGGTAGGTGGCGTCGATCCGGCTGTCCTTGCTCAGGGCCAGCACCTTGACGTTCTTGTGGCGCATAAACAGCAGCAACATGGTGCGCTGCGCCCATTCGCGGTCGAACTCCCCTTGGGCCGAGAACTGCGGGTGCAGTTGCTCGAGTACCGCGCTGTTCTGCTTCGCTTGCAGGTTGTCCTGCAGCTGTTGCACGGCCGCTTCCAGCGCCGCCTGCGGGTCGTCCTGGGCGCCGCAGCCACTGAGCAAGGCGCAAAACATTACAAATGCTAGGGCAAATAGCCTTGTTGGCATGCTCAACTCCTGATTCATGGTTATGATGCCCGGCAGGGCGTTAAGCGGCAGCGACAGGCGAATAACCTTCGCCAAGCAGCAAGCTACGCATCAATTCAGGAGCATGCCATGCAGACCTTGTATCCGGAGATTAAACCCTACGCCCGTCATGAGCTGGCGGTGCAGGAGCCGCATGTGCTCTATGTGGACGAAAGCGGTTCGCCGGATGGTTTGCCCGTGGTGTTTATCCATGGTGGCCCGGGCGCCGGTTGCGACGCTGCCAGCCGCCGCTATTTCGATCCCAACCTGTACCGCATCGTCACCTTCGACCAGCGCGGGTGCGGCCGTTCCACGCCCCACGCCAGCCTGGAGAACAACAGCACCCAGGCGCTGATCGCCGATATGGAGCAGATCCGCGAGCACCTCGGCATCGACAAGTGGGTGCTGTTCGGCGGCTCCTGGGGTTCGACCCTGGCCTTGGCCTATGCCCAGGCCCACCCGCAGCGGGTGCACGGGCTGATTCTGCGCGGCATCTTCCTGTGCCGCCCGCAGGAGTTCCACTGGTTCTACCAGGAGGGCGCCAGCCGGCTGTTCCCCGATTTCTGGGAGGACTACATCGCGCCTATTCCCGTGGAGGAACGCGGCGATTTGATGCAGGCCTTCTACAAGCGCCTGACCGGCCCCGACCAGATCGCCCAGATGCACGCGGCCAAGGCCTGGTCGACCTGGGAAGGGCGCACCGCCACCCTGCGCCCCAACCCGCAGGTGGTCGACCGCTTCAGCGACGCGCACCGCGCCCTGTCGATCGCCCGTATCGAATGCCATTACTTCGTCAACAACGCCTTCCTCGAGCCGGATCAGCTGCTGCGCGATATGCCGAAGATCGCCCATCTGCCCGGGGTGATAGTGCATGGCCGCTACGACGTGATCTGCCCGCTGGACAACGCCTGGGCGCTGCACCAGGCCTGGCCCAACAGCGAGCTGCAGATCATTCGCGATGCCGGCCATTCGGCGGCCGAAACCGGCATAGTCGATGCCCTGGTGCGCGCGGCGGATGAACTGGCGCGGCGCCTGCTCAACCTGGCCCCCGACGAAGCATGAAGGCACTGATTCAGCGGGCGCGCGGTGCCCGGGTGGAAGTGGCCGGCGAGATCGTCGGCGCCATCGACCAGGGCCTGCTGGCGCTGGTCGCGGTCGAGCCGCAGGACAGTCCGGCCAGCGTCGACAAGCTGCTGCACAAGTTGCTCAACTACCGGGTATTCAGCGACGCGGCCGGCAAGATGAACCTGTCGCTTAGCGATATCGGCGGCGGCCTGCTGCTGGTGTCGCAATTCACCCTAGCCGCCGACACCAAGAGCGGCCTGCGCCCGAGCTTCTCCAGCGCCGCGCCGCCGGCGGTGGGCGCCGAACTGTTCGAGTTGCTGGTCGAGCGCGCGCGCAGCAAACACCCCCAGGTCGCCACCGGCCAGTTCGGTGCCGATATGCAGGTGCATCTGGTCAATGACGGGCCGGTGACCTTTCTTCTAGAAAGCTAGCAGGCCGCTGAAAACTACCTGCGTTGGCAATACTGCGTTAAAAACAGGCTCGGAATGCTCATTTACAGCACGTAAACTCCGCTTCCTCGCCTGCTTTGACCAGCCGGAGGCTGTTACTGGCGTAGCGCCTTGTCTTGGCCTGCCTCGCTAACGTTTTCAACAGCCTGCTAACGCGCCAGGGCTTCTGCGACGAAGTCCAGGCGGTCCTGGCCGAAGTGCATCTCGCTGCCGACAAAGAAGGTCGGCGCGCCAAATACTCCGCGCTTGATCGCCTCTTCGGTGGTGGCCTTGAGGCGTTCCTTGACCGTTTCATCGCTGACCAGGCGCTCGAACTCGGCCGGGTCGAAGCCGGCGGCGCTAAGCACTTCGGCCACCACTTCGGGCTTGCCGAGGTTTTTCTGCTGAGTCCACAGTGCTTCGAACATCACCTGCACATAGCGCTCGAAGCGTTCGTCGTTCTGGTAGCCGGCCGCACCGCGCATCAGCGTCAGGGTGTTGATCGGGAAACTCGGACTAAAGGCCATCGGCACGCCATAACGGCTGGCAAAGCGCGCCAGGTCCTTGAGCATCCAGGCGCCCTTGCTTGGGATCATGACCGGCGACTGGTTGCCGGTGGCCTTGAATACGCCACCGAGCAGCATCGGCCGCCAGACAATCTGCGCCCCGGCCGCGTTGGAGATGCGCGGTAGCTGGGTCCAGGCCAGGTAGCTGGCTGGGCTGCCAAAATCGAAAAAGAATTCAACGCTTTTGCTCATTGCATGCTCCTTTGGGAGGTTTTGTTATTGGGCGAGCGCGCAGTTGTTAGAACGTCTCAGACCATGGCCGCAGATCCAGTTCATGCACCCAGCAATCGCGGGGCTGGCAATGGATCTGCCAGTAGGTGTCGGCGATATGCTCGGGGTTGAGGATGCCGTCCTGTTCCTTGAGCTGGTACAGCTGCGGAAAGGTGTCGCGGATAAAGGCGGTGTCGATGGCGCCGTCGATGATCGGGTGGGCGACATGGATACCCTTGGGGCCGAGTTCGCGGGCCATGCTCTGGGCCAGGGCGCGCAGGGCGAACTTGGCGCTGGCGAAGGCGGCGAAGTTGGCTCGGCCGCGCAATGATGCGGTGGCGCCGGTAAAGATGATGGTGCCCTGGCCGCGCGGCAGCATGACCTTGGCGGCCTCACGACCGGTGAGAAAGCCGGCCAGCGCGGCCATTTCCCAGACCTTGCGGTATACCCGCTCGGTGGTTTCGGTGATGGAGAACTGCACGTTGGCGCCGATATTGAAGATCACCGCATGCAGCGGGCCGACCTCGCGTTCGATGGTGGCGAACAGCTCGATCACCTGCTCCTCGATCCGTGCGTCGCAGCCAAAGGCGCGCGCCGTGCCACCGGCGGCTTCGATATCGGCTACCAGCGGGCCGAGTTTCTCGGCGCTGCGGCGTGCCACGCAGGCTACATAGCCTTCGCGGGCGAAGCGTTTGGCGATGGCGCCGCCGGTGGCGTCACCGGCCCCTACCACCAGTATTGCTTTGCGTTCGGTCATGGCGTTCTCCGTCAGTTCTATTTTGGAACCTGGCTTGATAGTCGGTTCCATTTTGGAACCTGTCAAGCTATGGTGGGCCATTGCTGTTGGAGATTGGCTTATGCGTTGGGAAGAACTTGAGCAGCAACCCTGCTCCCTGGCCCGCACCCTGTCGGTGGTGGGGGATCGCTGGACCCTGCTGGTGCTGCGGGAAAGTTTTCTCGGTATCCGCCGTTTCGACGAGTTCGAAAAGCGCCTGGGCATTACCCGCCATGTGCTGGCCGAGCGGCTGAAAAAGCTGGTGGAGGCTGGGGTGCTGGACAAGGTGGCCTATCAGCAGCGGCCGCTGC